>ONXW01000406.1 GCA_900321915.1 uncultured Eubacteriales bacterium | reverse complement strand
GCCGACGCCTTTGAGTACATCCGGCGGCACGGCATAGACAAAGAGACCATTTACACCTGTTATGTCACCGATGATACCAGGAAGCTCCTGGGCGTCATAACGGTGAAAGACCTCCTGATGAATGCCTATGAGACGAAGATTGTCGACATTATGGACGACAATGTCATCAAGGTTACCACCACGGAGGACCAGGAGGAAGTGGCAAACCTGTTCAGCGAGTACAACCTGCTGGCCCTGCCGGTCGTAGACAATGAGGAGCGTCTGGTCGGTATTATCACCGTCGATGATGTCATGGACGTCATGGAAGCGGAGGCCACGGAGGATATCGAAAAGATGGCGGCTATCATCCCCAGTGAGAAGCCGTATCTCAAGACCGGTGTGCTGACGCTGGCGAGAAACCGCATTCCCTGGCTGCTCGTCCTCATGTTTTCCAGTATGATTACGGGAAATATCCTGCTGAAGTATGAGAACGCTTTCGCGGCCATCCCGCTGCTTGTGACCTTTGTGCCCATGCTGATGGATACGGGGGGCAATTCCGGAAGCCAGGCCAGCACCATGATCATCCGTGGTATGGCGGTCGGCGATATCGAGCTGTCGGATGTGGTGAAGGTTGTCTGGAAGGAGCTGCGGGTGGGTATGGTCTGCGGCGCCGTGCTGGCCACCGCGAACTTTATCCGCCTGATGATCCAGTACCCGGGCAACACCATGATCTGCCTCACCGTCGTGCTGAGCGTATTTTTCACCGTAATTATCGCCAAGACCATCGGCTGTTCCCTGCCGATCCTGGCGAAAACCATCCACCTGGACCCGGCCCTCATCGCTTCGCCGATGCTGACCACCCTGGTGGACGCCGCAAGCCTTACCATCTACTTTACCTTTGCCACCTGGATCCTGGGCCTGGCAACGTAAAGTGACAAATATCAATAGAAAAGAGAGACCACAACTATGACCAGAATCAGAACCAGATATGCACCGAGCCCGACAGGCCGGATGCATGTGGGAAACCTCCGCACCGCGCTGTATGCTTACCTTATCGCCAAGCATGAGAATGGAGATTACCTGCTCCGCATCGAGGATACGGACCAGGAGCGCTATGTGGAAGGCGCGACGGAGATCATTTACGATACCCTGAAGGGAACCGGGCTGATCCACGACGAAGGCCCGGATATCGGTGGCCCCGTGGGCCCCTATGTGCAGAGCGAGCGCCAGCAGGCCGGCATCTACATGAAGTATGCGAAGGAGCTGGTGGACAAGGGAGAGGCCGATTACTGCTTCTGCACCCAGGAGCGCCTGAACACCCTGAAGAGGGTGGTCAACGGCGAGGAGATCATGACCTATGACAAGCACTGCCTCCACCTCTCCAAGGAGGAGATTGAGGCAAATCTTGCCGCAGGCATGCCCTTTGTCATCCGACAGAACAACCCGCAGGAAGGCACCACAACCTTCCACGATGAGCTTTACGGGGATATTTCCGTGGAGAATTCCGAACTCGACGACATGGTGCTGATCAAGTCCGACGGTTACCCCACCTACAATTTTGCCAACGTGGTGGATGACCACCTGATGGGGATCACCCATGTGGTGCGCGGCACGGAGTACCTGTCCTCCTCCCCGAAGTACAACCGCCTGTATGAGGCTTTCGGATGGGAGGTGCCGGCGTACATTCACTGCCCGACCATCACCAATGAAGAGCACAAAAAGCTTTCCAAGAGGAGCGGCCATTCTTCCTACCAGGACCTGATTGAGCAGGGGTTCCTGCCGGAAGCGGTCGTAAACTTCGTTGCGCTTCTCGGATGGTCCCCGGTGGACAACCGCGAGATTTTCAGCCTTCCGGAGCTGGTGGAAGCTTTCGATTACCACAATATCAGCAAGTCGCCCGCGGTGTTTGACATGGTCAAGCTCCGCTGGATGAACAGCGAGTACATGAAGGCCATGGACGATGAGAAGTTCTATGAGATGGCGCTTCCGTACATGAAACAGGTTATCACGAAGGATCTGGATTTCCGCAAGATTGCGGCGATGGTGAAGACGAGGATCGAGGTCTTCCCGGATATTGCGGACCACATTGATTTCTTCGAGACGCTGCCGGAGTACGATACGGAGATGTATGTCCACAAGAAGATGAAGACCACGAAGGAATCTTCCCTGGCCCTTCTGGAGGACATCGTACCGCTCCTGGAGGCACAGGAGGATTTCTCCAACGACGCGCTGTTTGAGGTCCTGAAGGCCTACGGCGCGGAGAAGGGATTCAAGACGGGCTTCATTATGTGGCCAATCCGGACAGCGCTCTCCGGAAAGCAGATGACGCCCGCTGGCGCCACTGAGATTCTCGACGTGCTGGGTAAGGAAGAGTCGCTAAAGAGGATCAGGAAAGGTATAGAGATGCTGAAAGGCTGATGATTCGGGCTGTTACATCTGCATAACGCGGTGTGGCAGCCCGTTGTCTTTCGCATTTTCGCGCGGGGAGCTCCGGATGGAATTCAGTGAAGTACAGAAACGTGCTGTAGAGCACAGAGACGGACCGATGATGGTCCTGGCCGGCCCGGGTTCCGGCAAGACAACGGTGATAACCCGGCGGGTGCAGTACCTGACGGGGGAATGCGGCATCAGCCCGGAGGATATCCTGGTGATCACATTTACCAGGGCAGCTGCGAAGGAGATGAAGGAGCGGTATGAGAAGCTGGCCGGCGGCCCGGCCCGGGTTTCCTTCGGCACCTTCCACGCCGTCTTTTTCCATATCCTGAAGCGCGCCTACCGCTTCACACCGGAGTCTATTATCCGGGAGGACAGGCAGCGGCAGCTCCTGCGGGAACTGGCCGAGAAGCACCGCCTGGAGACGGAGGATATCGGGGAGCTGGTGGGTTCCCTACTCCAGGAGATCAGTACGGTAAAAAGCGAGCAGATGGATATCCGGCATTATTATTCCGCGTCCTGCGCGGATGAGGTGTTCCGTGAGATTTTCCGGGACTATGACGGCGAGATGCGGCGGCAGGGGCTTATCGATTTCGACGACATGATGGTGATGTGCCTGGAGCTTTTCCGGGAAAGGAAGGATATCCTCGCGGCCTGGCAGCGCCGGTTCAGGTATATCCTGGTCGATGAATTCCAGGATATCAACCGCCTGCAGTATGAGATCGTCCGGATGCTGGCCCTTCCGGAGAACAACCTGTTTATTGTCGGCGATGATGACCAGTCTATCTACCGGTTCCGGGGAGCCCGCCCGGAGATTATGCTCGGGTTCGGGAAGGATTACCCGGATGCCGGACAGCTCCTTCTGGACAAAAACTACAGGTGCAGCGAGGAGATTGTGCAGGCGTCCCTCCGCCTCATAGGGCACAACAGGAAGCGTTTCCCGAAGGAAATCCGTTCCACGGGGCGAAACGGAAAACCCGTGTCCACAAGGGTCTTTGCGGACGCGGCCGAAGAGACCGATACCATTGCCCGGGAAATCAGGGATTACATCGCGTCGGGAACCGCGCCGGAGGAGATCGCGGTGCTTTACCGGACCAACTCGGACCCCAGGCTCCTGATGCAGCGGATGATGGAGTATAACCTCCCGTTCCGCACCAGGGATCAGGTGCCGAATCTTTTTGAGCACTGGATCGCCCGGGATATCCTTACCTATATCCGCATGGCGCAGGGGAGCAGGAGCAGGGAAGATTTCTTCCGGATCATGAACCGGCCGAAGCGCTATTTTTCCAGACAGTCCGTCCCGGGGCGGGAGGTGTCCTTTGCAGAGCTCAGGGCCTTTTACCGTGACAGGGACTGGATGATTGAAAAGACAGACAACCTGGAGCACGACCTGCGGGCGCTGGGACGCATGAGCCCCATCGCCGCGGTGAAATACATCCGCCGGATCATCGGGTATGACGGGTTTCTCGAGGCATTTGCGGAAGAACACCGCATGAAACCGGAGGAACTGTACGTTATTGCCGATGAACTCCAGGAAAGCGCCTCCGCCCACAGGAATATGGAGGACTGGCAGTCATACATCGCGGAGTACTCGGAAGAGCTGCGCAGACAGGCGGTGCAGGGGAAAACGCAGGATGCGGCGGTGACGCTGGCGACGATGCACAGCGCCAAAGGCCTGGAATTCAGCGTGGTCTATATCCTGGATGCCAGTGAAGGCATCATGCCGCACCACAAGGCGGTTCTGCCGGATGATATCGAGGAAGAGCGACGGCTTTTCTATGTGGCTATGACGAGGGCAAAAACGAGGCTTCATGTCTGCGCCGCCAGAGAGCGGTACAAAAAGCCCGCGGAGCTCTCGCGGTTTGTGTACGAATACCTGGGAAGGGAGGTGCCTGCAAGGTGATACATCTCTACTGCGGGGACGGAAAAGGCAAGAGTACGGCGGCAGCCGGGCTCGCCGTCCGCATGGCGGGAAGCGGCGGGAAGGCGGTGTTCGCCCGGTTCCTGAAAAGTGACGGGTCCGGCGAGGTTCCTGTCCTTAACAGTGTGGAAGGCGTTGATGTGCTGCCCTGCAGCCGGGTTTTCGGTTTTACATGGCAGATGAGTGAGAGCAGGAAGGCGGAAGCCGCGGAATATTACACGGATGAATTCCGCAGGGCCTGCCGTGAGGCACACCTTCTGGCGGGGCAGACATCCCGCGCGGAGGGACCGTCGGTCCTCCTCGTCCTGGACGAGATCTGCGCGGCTGTCAATGCCGGGCTGGTCCCGGAGACGGAAGTGCTGGAATTTCTGGACGGGCTGCCCGAAGGCCTGGAGGTGGTCCTGACAGGCAGGAACCCCTCCGGGGAACTGATGCGGAGGGCGGATTACATCACGGAGATGAAGATGATAAAACACCCGTACACGGAGAAAGTTGCCGCCAGGAAAGGGATTGAGTACTGAGAAACCTTCCCGCGATTGCATTTTCCGGCAGGGTCTGATAGAGTTGAAGGAAAGAATGAAAAAAAGAACAACAGAGAAAGGATCACGATAATGGCGAAAGAAAAAGAGATGGATGCGGCTGTTGAGATGGAAGAGTTTGACCCCGGGGAGATGGATACCGTGACGGTGAGCCTGGATGACGGGAGAGAGCTGGAGTGCGTTGTCCTCGCCATCTATGAGGCCGGGGAGGGGCAGTATATCGCCCTGATGCCGGAGGATGAGATGGATGAGGAGGAGAGCACGGTATTTCTGTACCGCTATTATGAGGATGAGAGCGGGGAACCGCAGCTGGATAATATCGCAAGCGACGAAGAGTATAAGACGGCGTCCAACGCTTTCAACCAGATCCTGAATGACGCGGGCTATGATGATATCGTGGATGAGGAAGAGCTTGCCAGGATGCAGTGACCGCAAAGGGACGTCCGACATGAGGAGGAGCCATGAAAGGGAAAGCCGGAAAAGTTATTTTTTACCTGATCCCGGTGGTGCTGGTTGTCATCATCATCGTATCGGGAACCATGTTTCTCAAGGATTACATGGAGTATAAGAAAGCCGGGGACGAGTATGCCTCCCTGGAGGCTCTGATGGAGGAGACAGAGTCCGCGTCCGGGACCGGGGGAAGCCCCGGGGACGCGTACGGCTATGTGCCCCTGCACGTCAATTTTGAAGAGCTTTCGGCGGTAAATGAAGACTTTATCGGCGTGATTGACATCCCGGCGCTGGGCATCCGGTATCCCATGGTGGCCAGCAAGGACAATGAAGACTACCTTCACGTCACCTTTGAGAAGCAGAAGAATTTCGCCGGGTGTATTTTCCAGGACTGCCACGCGTCGAAGGATTTTTCCGACTGGAATACCTTTATTTTCGGCCACAATATGAAGAACGGCTCCATGTTCGGCCATCTGAAGGATTTCCTGAAGGATGAGACCCTGTGCGACACATACCCGTATATCTGGATCTATACGCCCTCGAAAAACTTCAAATACCGCATATTCTCCTACTATACGGCAAATTATACCAGCGATTCCTACGATGATTTCTTCGGGAGCGAAGGGTACGACAGCTATATCGAGAGAGTCCGTTCCCGTTCCCGCTACACCCCGAAGGATCTGTCCGAGGTGGATTTCGGCATGCGGCCCCAGCTGATTGCCCTGTCCACCTGTTCCGGCACCCAGCATGTAGAGCGCTTCCTGGTACACGGGGCGCTGGTGGAGGAGTGATCTATGTCCCTTCGTTTTATTATCGGGGGTTCCGGGTCGGGAAAAACCCGGCGCCTCTACGATGAACTGATCCGGGATGCGGCGGAGCATCCCGGAAAGCAGTATTTTGCCATCGTCCCGGAGCAGTTTACCATGCAGACCCAGAAGGACATCGTGGACCTGCATCCGCGGCACGGGGTCATGAATATCGATATCGTGAGCTTTGAGCGCCTGGCATACCGTATTTTTGAAGAACTTGCGGTGCCGGCGCTCTCTGTGCTTGATGACATGGGAAAGGCCATGGTCATCCGCAGGACCGCGGGCAGGCAGGACCTGGCCCTCTTCGGGAGGCAGCTGGACAAGCCGGGTTTCGTGGACGAGCTCAAGAGCCAGCTGTCCGAATTCCTGCAGTACGGCATCACGGAGGAGAAGATATCCGCCATGGCGGAGGCGGCGAAGAGCCCCATGCTCAGGGCAAAGCTTGCCGATATGGGGAAGGTGCTGGCGGCGTTCCGCGAATATACGGAGAGGGAAGGCTTTCTTGCCCGGGAGGAGCTGCTGGAGCGCCTCGCGGGCGTGCTTCCGCGCTCGGAGATGGTCCGCGGCAGTGTCATCACCCTGGACGGCTTTACGGGCTTTACGCCGGTGCAGTTCCACATTCTGGAGATCCTTCTCGGCATGGCGGAGCAGGTGACCGTGACCGTAACCATGGACGCCGGGGCGAACCCTTACCGGCGGGGGGAGGAGCAGGAGCTGTTCCGCCTGAGCCGGGAGACGGTGTGCCGGCTGGTGGACCTGAGCGCCCTCACCGGGGCCGGCCGCGGTAAGGATATCCTCCTTACAGGGGAGTTCCCGCGCTTTAAGGACAGCCCCGAGCTGCAGTTTATCGAGCGGGAGCTTTTCAGGAACCGGGGAAATGCTTTCGCTCCGGATGCCCGCGGGATCCAGAACGGAAACGGCGTCCGGATGGTGCGCACCGCGTCCCCCGCGGAGGAGGTGTCAGTGATCGCCGCCGAGATCAGCCGCCTGGTCAAATCCAGGGGCCTGCGCTACCGGGATATCGCTGTGATCACGGGCGATCTGTCCGTCTACCGGGGGGAGTTTGCCCACCAGTTCGAGGCGGGTGGGATCCCCTACTTTATCGACTCCAAAAAGAGCATCATGGAAAACCCGGCCACGGAGCTGGTGCGGTCCGCCCTGGAGGTGCTGGAAAAGGATTTCACCTATGAGTCGGTCTTCCGGTACCTGAAATGCGGGTTTGTCCTTTCCGGGGAGGAGTGGCTTTATCATCTGGAAAACTATGTGCTGGCGCTGGGCATCCGCGGGTACCGCCGCTGGAGCATGCCCTGGGAGCGCACGTACCCCGAAGCGGAGCTGATGGACCTTGTGCGCCTGAATGAGGTCCGGGAGCAGGTGCTTACGCCCTTCGGCCCCCTGAAGGAGGTATTCGGGAGGAGGGGCGTGACGGTCCGTGAGCGGACGGAGGCCCTGCGGGCATTTCTGGATGCGGTGGGTTTTGAGGAGCAGATCGAAGCGAGGGCGGAGAGCCTGCGGGAGCGCGGGGAAGCCGTGCTCGCTGCGGAGTATGACCAGATCCCGGCCCTTGTCACGGACCTCTTTGACCGGATAATGGCACTGCTGGGGGAGGAGAAGGTTTCCCGGGCGGAGTACGCAGACCTTTTGGACGCCGGCTTCTCCGAGATCAAGATAGGCCTCATCCCCGCCGTCTTCGACCGCGTCGTGGTGGGGGATATCACCAGGACGAGGCTCAGCCATATCCGCGCCCTGTTCTTTGCGGGGTTAAATGACGGCGTCGTGCCGAAGGCCTCGGGCGGCGGCGGTATCCTCTCGGATCTGGAGCGGCAGAAGCTGCGGGAGATGGACGTGGAGCTGGCGCCCACCCTGCGGGAGGACGGGTTCCGGCAGCGCTTCTACCTCTACCTGGCCATGACAAAGCCGTCGGAGCGGCTGTACCTCTCCTGGCATGCGGCGTCGGCGGACGGGAAGACTACCCCCGTTTCCTCCCTCGTGGGACAGGTGATGCGGCTGTTCCCTGATAAGACGGTCATGCAGCCGGATACCATGAATCTCGCCATCTGGTCCGAGCAGGCGGGGCTGCGCATCCTGGCCTCCGGGATCCGGGGCCTTGCAGGCGCCGGGAAGACCGGGAAGGCCGCGGGGGATGCCGCGCCGGCAAAAGGAAAGGACGGCACTTCGGACAGGGCGAAGATGGCGGAGCTTTACCGGTATTTCCGGGAACGGGAAGATACCCGCGGCGCCGCAGAAAACCTGCACCGGGCGTCGGTATATTCCTACACGGACCGGGGCATCGGAAAAGCGGCGGCGAAGCTCCTGTACGGGTCCGTGGTCCGGGGGAGCGTCACCAGGCTGGAGACCTTCGCGGAGTGCGCCTACGCTCATTTTATGCGCTACGGCCTTGAACTCCGGGAGCGGAGGGAGTTTGAGATCGGCGCTGCCGATCTGGGCAATATCTATCACGACGCCCTGGAGAAATTCTTTGTCACAGCGGCGGGGCGGGGAATCCGCGTGGAGGACCTGACGGATGCCGACAGGAAAGCGCTGATCGGGGAGTGCGTCGCCGAGGCGGGAAAAGGATACGGCAATGCCGTATTTGAGAGCTCCGCCAGAAACAGGTACCTGCTCGAGCGGGTCGCAAGGATCGCCGACAGGAGCGCCTGGGCGCTGACGGAACAGCTGCGCGCGGGGGAATTTACGCCCGATGCCTTCGAGCTGGGTTTTTCTCCTGCCGACAACCTTAAGTCCATGAAGATCGCCCTTCCGGGAGATACCGGCGTGTGGCTGAGAGGGCGGCTTGACCGTGTGGATGTGTCGGAGAGTGAAGAGGACCTGTTTGTCCGCGTGATTGACTATAAGACGGGAAAAGCCGGGTTTGACCTGGAAAAAATCTATCACGGACTGCAGCTGCAGCTGGTGGTGTACATGCAGGCGGCGGTGGAGAAATACAGCCGGCTGTATCCCGGAAAGCGCGTGCGCCCGGCGGGGCTGTTCTACTATCATGTGGACGACCCGGTGCTGAGCACGGGGAACCGTGAGAATAAGCATCTTGAGGACATGCTGCGGCGGGAGCTCGTGATGTCGGGGCTGGCCGGAAAGGATCCGGAGATTCTCCGGCGCCTGGACCGGAGGATTGCGGTGGGAACCGGACAGACGGCGGATTCCATCGTGATGCCCGTCTCAATAAAAAACGGGGCGCTCACACCGCGTTCCTCCGTGGCGGACGAGAAACAGTTCAAACTGCTGGCAGGGCACGTGGACAGCCTCATCCGGCGGGACGCTGAGGAGATCCTTTCGGGAAAGATCTCCGTAAATCCATGCAAGACCGGCGGTACCGTGCCCTGCACGTACTGCCCGTACCGCGGAATATGCGGCTTTGACGTCAGGAATCACGGCTACCGGTACCGGCGGCTGCCGAACTTTGGCGCAGAGGATATCTGGAGACTGCTGGAGAAGGAAGCAGACAGGAAAGGAGGCGGGGAAGATGGCAGTCAGATGGACGGATGAACAGCAGTGGGTTATTGACTCGAGAGACCGGAGCCTCCTTGTCTCCGCCGCCGCCGGCAGCGGAAAAACCGCCGTGCTGGTAGAGCGGATTATACGCCGGATTCTCGACAGGAAGCACCCTGCTGACATCGGAAGGATGCTGGTGGTGACATTTACCAGGGCCGCGGCCTCTGAGATCCGGGAGAGGATCCGCACAGCCATAGAGCATGAGCTGGAGCAGGACCCCGGAAACGCGCACCTGGAGCAGCAGGCCGTGACGGCGCAGTACGCGCAGATCACGACCATCCACAGCTTCTGCCTCTATATTCTCAGGGAGTATTTTGACAGGACAGACCTGGACCCGGCCTTCCGCGTGGCGGACGAGGGGGAGATCCTCCTTCTCAGGGCGGATGTCATGAAAGAGCTCCTGGAGGAGCGCTATGCTTCGGAGGATGCCGGGTTCCTGGCCTTCGCGGAGACATTTGCCCCCGGCAAAACCGACGAGGGCCTGACGGATCTGGTTTTCCGGGTCTATGATTTTTCCCGGAGCAATCCCTGGCCGGAGGAGTGGATTGAGGACTGCCGGAGGGAGATTGAAGATCCCGGCCAGGGCGGGGAAGAGAGCCGGTGGATGACATTCCTCCGGAAGGACGTCTCCAGGAAGGCGAAGGAACTCATCGGTGACCTGGAAGAGGCGGCCCGCCTGGCAGAGGATGAGGGGATCACGCCCTACCTCCCGGTCCTGGACAGGGAACTGGAGCAGCTGGTACAGCTCCGCAAGGCGGAAAGCTATCGGGATATGGCGTCAGCCGCGGCGATGATGACATGGGAAACGATGCCCAGGATCGGGAAGAAGCTGGCAGAGGACATTGATCCCGTAAAAAAGAAGAAGGTATTCGACGTGCGGTCCCGGGTAAAGAAAGATACCCAGACCCTCATCGGGAACTATTTCTCCCAGACGCCGGAGGAGGCTGTCCGGGATATGGGTTCCATGCGGGACCACCTGCTGGAGCTTCTGCGCCTGGCGGAGGATTTCGGCTGCCGGTTCCGGCAGAGAAAGCGGGAGAAGAATATCGTCGATTTCGATGACCTGGAGCATATCGCGCTGGAGATCCTTTCCGCGCCTGCCGAGGATGGCCCGGGCCTTCGGGAGGGACACCCGGCGGGCCCGGTGGCGGATGAGCTCTCGGAGATGTTTGACGAGATCCTGGTGGATGAGTACCAGGACAGCAACCTGGTCCAGGAGCAGCTGATCCGGTACCTTTCCGGGGAGCGGAGAGGCTGTCCGAATGTGGTCATGGTGGGGGATGTGAAGCAGAGCATCTACAAGTTCCGCCTGGCCAGGCCGGACCTGTTTCTCGAGAAATACCGCACCTACCGCCTCTCCGATAAGCACCACGGGCTGATCCTTCTGACGCGGAATTTCCGGAGCCGCAGGGAAGTCATTGAGAGCGTCAATGAAGTCTTTGCGCGGATTATGACGGAGGAGCTGGGAGGCATTTACTACGGTGATGCGGAAGCCCTCCACCCCGGCGCTGAATTCCCGGAAGCCGATGAGGAACGGGTGAAGACAGAGCTTCTGCTGATGGATACGGGGGACCAGCCGGGAGGCCTGAATGACGACGCGGAGGACCTGACGAAGAAGGAGCTGGAAGCGGGCATGATCGCCCGGGAGATCCGGCGCCTGACAGACCCCGCGGAGGGCCTTTCCGTCCGCGGGGAGGACGGAAAACAGCGAAAGGCGAACTTCGGGGATATCGTGATTCTTCTCCGGAGCGCCGAGGGTTGGGCCCAGGAATTCGCGGAGGTGCTGATGCGGCAGGGTATCCCGGCGTACGCGGAGACCGGCAGAGGGTACTTTGACGCCATGGAGGTGGAGACTGTACTGAATGTGCTGGCTGTCATCGACAACCCGGTGCAGGACATCCCGCTGGCGGCGGTCCTGCGGGCCCCGTTCTGCGGACTCACCGACGAGGAGCTTGCCCTCATCCGCGCGGAGCAGAAGCAGACCGCGGAGGACGACGGTAAAAAGGGAAGCGGCCTCTACGGCGCGGTGAAGGGCTACACGGAGCGCCACAGCTCCTGGGAAAATGACATCGCGGAAAAGCTTCGCAAAGCCCTGGCGCTTGTCGGCGAGCTCCGGGCGGCAGCCGCGGTCCTGCCCATGAACGCGCTGCTCTACCGCATCTACGACCGGACCGGATACTACCTCTACGCCTCGGCGCTGCCCGGCGGGGAGGTGCGGCGGGCCAACCTGGACATGCTGGTGGAAAAGGCGTCCGCCTACGAGGAGACCAGCTACCGCGGCGTGTTCCATTTCCTGCGGTATATCGGGGAGCTGAAGAAGTACGATACGGATTTCGGGGAGGCCCAGGCGGACGGAAGCCGCGCCGACGCGGTCCGCATCATGACCATCCACAAGAGCAAGGGTCTGGAGTTCCCCATCGTCTTTGTGGCGGGACTGTCCAAGAATTTCAATAAGAAGGATATCCGGGGAAGCGTCCTCGTGGACGAGGACCTGGGCCTGGGCACGGACTTTATTGACAGGAACCTGCGGGTGAAGAGCCCCACCCTCAAGAAGAACGTGATGAAGGAGAGGATGGAGCAGGAACAGCTCGGGGAGGAACTCCGGGTGCTCTATGTCGCCATGACCCGGGCGAAGGAGAAGCTTTACCTCACCGCGGCCCTGCCGGACCCGGCAGCCCGCCTGGAAAAGAAATCGGACCTTTTCCTGCACGACGGACATGTGCCGTCCACAGTCCTGAGATCCGCGGTACATATGCTGGACTGGATTTTCATGAGCATGGCGCGGGAAGATTACCTGGAACCATCCATAGGGATCCACATCCTGAAACCCGGGCAGATTGTGCAGTCCGCGGCGGAGGAGCTTATGGAAAGAGACGCGCCGGCCCCCGGGAAGGGGGAGGAAGGCGAGGCGGCCGATCCCGCCTACCGGAACCTCCTTCTGCGCGCCGGAGAGTTTGTTTACCCCTGTCCCGACGATACCCGGCTGACCGTCAAGATGAGCGTCTCCGGCCTCAAGGAGAGACACCTGGAGGAGGACGAGGAGGCGGCGAGGCTTGCGGCGGCGGAGCTGGAGGAGGAAGCCATGCCTTCCCCGCGGAAGACACAGCATGCCTGGGACAGCAAAGAGGGCGCCGAGCGTGGTACCGCCTACCACCGGCTGCTGAGCCTTCTTCCCTTTGAGGACCTGGGTGCAGCCCCGGACGGGGAGAAGCGGAAGAGGCTGGAGGAGGCCGTCCGGGCGCTTGCGGAGAAGGGAGCATTTTCCGCCAGGGAGAAGGAGCTGGTAAAACTCCGGGACATCGGGAATTTCCTGGAGAGCCCGCTGGGAATCCGGGCCTGCGCCGCGGCAGGTCGGGGAGAGCTCTTCCGCGAGCAGCAGTTTGTCATCGGGGTGCCCGCCCGGGAAGTGGGAGACTGGGATTCCGATGAGCTGGTGGTTATCCAGGGAATCATAGACGCCTTCTTTGAGGAGGAGGACGGGCTGGTTCTCTACGATTACAAGACAGACCGGGTGGACAGCCCGGAGGAGCTGGCGGGCCGGTATACCATCCAGCTGGATTTCTATGAGCGGGCCCTTGCGCAGATCACCGGGAAGCCGGTAAAGGAGAGATACCTTTATTCCTTCCGGTTCGGGGCGATCCGGGTCTGAAAACCCGGGAAGGACGTGTGTGTCCTGTTTTCTCATATCAGTAGTATTTCCATGAGAAAAAAGTATTGTTAATCTATTGTCAAACTATTGCAATTTCGACGGTATCTGTTACAATGACCGTGACAATTGAATAATGAGAGGAGTCGCGACTGGCCGCGTACCGCGGCCGGCCGCGAACATTACGAAAAGAGAGGATAATCAATTATGAGAAAAAATCTTCTTTCGGGAATGGCAGCGATCCTTATGTCTGCGGCACTCTGCGCATGCGGAGGCGGCAAGACGGCGGAGAGCTCGGAAGCTCCGGCAGCAGCCGCTGAGACGGG
>ONXW01000405.1 GCA_900321915.1 uncultured Eubacteriales bacterium | reverse complement strand
TAGAAAAGCAGAAAGAGCGAAAGCACCTCGGTTTTCATAACCCCATCGGTGCCTTTCGCCAGAAAGGTGGAAAATAATCATGAAAAAACCGCATGTCACAATACTGCAGACGAGTTTTGCCAAGAGAGAGGACACCATCGCCTTTCTGAAGGAGAAGGTGCCGGGCGTCCGTGTGGAGTTCATCACGGACAGCACCATCCTGGCGGATGTGAGAGCAAACGGCGGACCGACAAAGGAAGTGTACGACCGCATGAAACTCTACGCGAAGGCGGCGGAGATCAGCGGAGCGGACCTGATTGTCAATTCCTGCTCCACCGTGGGCGAGGTGGCGGACGAGTACCGGAAGGAAGTTTCCATCCCGGTTATGAAGATCGAGGATCCCATGTGCCGGGAAGCAGCGAAGCTCGGAACGAAGTTCGCGATTTTCGGAACCGTCGAGACCTCCATGGGCCCGGTGGCGAGGATCATCGAGCGCCTGGTGGCGGAGCGCGGCGAGAAGGCCGAGTGCAAACTGTTTGTGCAGAACGCAGCCTGGGACGCGCTGGTCGCCGGACATCCGGAAGAGCACAACAGGATCCTGCTGGAGAATATCCGGAAGCTGGATGAAGAGGGGTACGATGCCATCGTCATGAGCCAGGTGTCCATGAGAGCGCTGCTCCCGGATCTGACAGACACGAAGACTCCGGTGCTCTGCAGCTTTTTCAGCGGCTACCAGGCTATCGCCGACAGGCTGAATGAGATCGCTGAAAGGGATTAAAGAATGGAGCTGACGGAGAGGACGCAGGCCTTTATCACCGCGCGGTACTATGTGCGCCTGAAGGAACGGTTCGGCGATCGCGGGATCGCCGCCTTCCGCCTGGCGGTGCGCTACTACGCGGAGCAGAGGGGCCGCCGGATGGCCCAGAGGGCCATCGCGGACGGGGAACCCCTGACCTACGCCGCCTACCGCCGGTACGGCGAGTGGGTTAATACGGACGCCATCCGGGCGAGGGGTGAAGAAAACCGGTCGGAGACCGTGAGCATTTCCCCGGATTTTGTGAATTATGTCAGCCAGTGTCCCTGGAATACGGAATTCCGGGAACAGGGTATGATCGAGGCGGGATCCGTCTACTGCAGCGAGATTGACCCGTCCCTCTGCCGCGGGTTTAATCCCGCGATTCAGTACCTGGCGGTCCAGTCCCTGAATGACCATGACATCTGCATCCAGAAGGTTGTGGATTCCGGGCTCACCGCGGAAGACCTGAAAGCGAAAAAGAAAAAGGACGGCATTAAGAGCTTCAATTATCACTGCGCCCACTCCTACTGGTCCTTCCGGAAGATGGCAGCCGGAATCTTCGGGAAGGAAGGAGAGGAGGCAGCGGACGGCGTGCTCGCCGATACCCGCAAATCCTGGGGGGATGAGGCTGCCGAAATCCTTTTGAAGTACCGGCAGACGGATTTTGACGTCAATACCGAAGAGCTTTCGGACTGACGGCTATTCCAGGGTCAGCGTTTCACCGGGCTCGAGGATGATTCTGCCCTCGGCCTCAAACTGTTCGGCGATCTCCCGGTCAAAGTTATTCGGACTTCCCGGCGCCATGTGGTAGGGAATGCTGTGCTTCGCCGCGACGAGCTTCGCGCAGGCGGAGGCTTCGGCGATGTCCATGTTGAATTTTCCGTCGCCGCAGAAAAAGGCGTAATCCAGGTGCCGATCCGCGAGGGAGGCCATCTGCTCCGTGGCGGAGGTATCGCCGGAGACGTAGAGAGTCCTGCCGTCCGGGAATGTCAGGATATAGCCGACGCACTCATCGATGGGGTGGTTTTCGTTGCAGGCCTCGACGGCTTCCACGGTCACATAGTCCAGGTCAAACGTCTGGTGTACGCCGTCTTTGAGAGCTTCCTCATGCGTGATGATACGGCAGTCGCTGCTGCGGTTTTTGATAAGATCAGTCTGGTTGTGGTCCCGGTGGCCGTGGGTTACGAGGATCAGATCAGCTGCAGGTTCATACCAGGCTTCTTCGCCGGAGAACGGGTCGATATAGATGACCTTGTTCTCCGGCGTCGCGATCCTGAGACTTGCCTGTCCCATATAAGTGACCGTGGTTTTAGCGGCGGGATCCTTCTCGGGCGCTTTCTCCGGGGCCTTACCGCAGCCTGCGATCAGGGCGGCGGTGAGAAGGGAGAGGGCAGCGGCGGCAAAACATTTTCTGGTCATGATGACAGCTCCTTCCGTAAAGGTATTTTCAGGATCATTATAACAGATACGGCCTGCATTCCGGAATGCGTCATGTCCGGTTCCGGGTCCGTCCGTCCCCCTGTACGGCGTATTGCCCTGTCATGCCGGCTATCCCCCCCGGGGGCTTGCCTGAAAAACGCTGTCCTTTTATGATATTAACGTATAAAAATATATGAAAGGACGAGGTAAACCCTATGCATATGGCTGACGCTCTGCTGGCGCCCGCGGTTGCCGCGGCCATGTACGCCGCTTCCGGAACCGCCGCCGGCATCTCCCTCCGGAAACTGAAAAACGACGATGAACCCCGGAAGCTGCCGACGATGGCTGTGACAGCCGCGCTGGTCTTTGCCGGACAGATGATAAACTACACAATTCCCGGCACCGGATCCTCCGGGCATATGTGCGGCGGCATGCTGCTCTCCGCCCTTCTGGGGCCGCAGGCGGG
>ONXW01000398.1 GCA_900321915.1 uncultured Eubacteriales bacterium | reverse complement strand
TCAGTATGTTGATTTTGCGGCGGCAGTAGGGGCACAATCGGACGGAACATGGTACACCGGAATGCTTTACACGGACAACGTGCATCCCACCGAAGCAGGAGCAAAGGCACTATATGCACAGGCGTTGACGGATTGTCCGCAGTTGTGCGTGAAGAACTGATAGTACGCTAATGAAACCAACAACGACTAAGAAAGGGGTATTGCAATGTTCAAAATGAGCAACCGCATTTACGACATCCTCAAGGAAATCGCCCAGGTGTGGCTTCCGGCATTAGGCGCACTGTATGTCGGACTCGCAAAGGTGTGGGGAATCTTCCCGTATCCGGCGGAAATCGCCGGTACGCTTGCGCTCCTGGACACCTTCCTGGGCACTGTGCTGCATCTCAGCAGCAAGAGTTACTACAATGAAATTGATCCGCCCATAGAAAACAGCGGAGAGGAGTGATTTGATGGAGGACAACAATCCGATCCCGGCTGACAAGGCGTTGCTTCACATGAACTTCTCCAACCGCAGGATGCTGATTGCTCTGATCTCCATGTGTGTGACATTCTTGCTGATCATCGTCGTCTTCGTTTTCGGCTATACTATCCGTGAACGCAACTGGATGGACACGATCATCAAGATGCAGACCACCGCTGTGACGGAGGTGGCAGATGGAACACCGGAAAGATGAAGTCCTCCATGTGCTGGACCAATACGTCAGGCTGAGAAAAGACCGTGAAATTATGGCCAAGTATCTCACAGATTACCCAGGAAGCCTTGAACGGCTGGCAGAGGAATGTGAGGTCTCTGTATCAACCGTAAAGAGGTGCATCAACAGAAACAGCTTTCTGTATAAGTACATTCCGGCAGATGAGCTGAAATTGAACTGAACATTATACTGAATTGAGCCGCTGGCGATCTCGCCGGCGGCCTTTTTTTATTGCATAATTCAGGCAGAGAGGGGGAAGTGGAAATGAACTACCAGAGCCCATTTATCAATCCATACGCAATGGCGCCGCAGTATCAGCCTGTCATGCCGGCAGCGCCGCAGCAGGTCACCCGGGTGAACGGGGAGAACGGTGCGCGGGCCTACCAGATCGGCGCGAACAGCAGCGCGATGCTGCTGGATGAGTCCGGCTTGATGGTCTGGCTTGTGACCAGCGACGGTGCAGGATATAAGACCGTTACGCCGTACGATATCACACCGCACAAGACCACGCCGGCTCCGGATTACGGAAGCCTGGAGGACAGGATCAAGAGATTGGAGGAGATCGTGAATGCAAATACCGGCAATTCTTCAGCAGTTAGGGAAAAACAATATCGCACAGGTGGCACAGCCCGTCCGTCAGATGATGAATCTGGTCAGGTCCGCACAGAACCCGCAGCTGCTGCTCAACCAGCTCGCTATGAGCAACCCGCAGCTGAGGCAGGTTATGGATATAGTCCAGAAGCACGGCGGTGATCCGATGGTCGCGTTCCGCAAGGAAGCGGAGGCCCGCGGCGTGGATCCACAGGAGATCCTGGACATGATGAAGTAAAGATTTCTTCACTTATTGCGTACGAATAGGTGAATAAATAAATAAAAAGAAAGGAAAGTTTAATTATGGATTCTACTGGTATCACTCCCGTCATGCCTATGGGCGGTGACGGCGGCTTCGGCCTGAACGGCCTGGGCGGCATCTTTGCACTGCTGATCCTGCTGGGCATCTTCAATGGTGGCTTCGGCGGCTTCGGCAACAACAACGGCGTGAACACGCTGAACGCTGACATGCAGCGCGGATTCGACAACCAGAACCTGCAGGCGCAGACCCGCGATATCCTGAGCGCCGTGACGAACGGCACCGCGCAGACGATTGCGGCTAGCACTGCTAATGCAACCAACGCCATTACGGCCATCAAAGATGGCAACAGTGCATTGATCCGCGAGTTCGGAAATGTGGAGAACGCACTGGGAGCCCTGAGCGGAGAAATGCAGAACTGCTGCTGCTCCACGCTGAGGGCCATCGATGGCGTGAACTACAACACCACGGTCCAGATCCAGAAGGTCCTGGATGCCATCAGCGGCAACCGTATCGCGGATCTCCAGCAGCAGGTCAATGCTCTGCAGCTGCAGGCGGCCACGAGCAACGTGCTCCGGTTCCCGAACAGCTGGGCCTTTGCCGGAGGTGTATTCCCTCCGGCGGCGGCAGCTGGCGCCTGATCTGAAAACAGGAGGACGCCTGCATGAAAATTATCAAGTGTCTGTCTGACAAGATTGAGGACGAACTGGATGACGCCCAGGAGTACATCGATCTGGCCATGCGCTGGAAGCAGGACGAGCCGGACACGGCCGACCTGTTCTATGAACTGTCCGTCGAAGAGATGGGCCACATGGGCAAATTGCACGATGAAGTCGCTGAACTGATCAAGGAATACCGTGAAAAGAACGGCGAGCCGCCCAAAGACATGATGACGCTGTACAACTATTTGCACGAGAAACACATCAAGCGGGCGACAGAGATCCGGGTCAAGCAGGGCATGTTCAAGGGCGAATAACACGCCCAGCCTCCACCATCAGGTGGGGGCTTTTTTATGTTTCTAAACCACTCCCCAAACCGGGGAGTACCTTGGAAAAAGCAATAATTGAGCATCATAGCAATAAATGAGCGTTAGGAATAGGTTAGGAATAGAGCTATTTTGGGCGGTATTGTACCGGTATTTTTGGCAAAACGCTTTAAGGCATGAAAAAACCCCCGAAGCGTTGATTCTTCGAGGGATTCAAGCGGAGAAGCCGGGATTTGAACCCGGGCTGCCATCACTGACACTACTCCCTTAGCAGGGGACGGTAAGAGTTAGGAAAATCAAGGCTTTGCGGTCTCGATGTTAGTAATGCGTTAGGAATAAGCATATTGATCAGAGAGCATTGACGGCGTCCAGCGCGTCCTTCTGGTCCGGGTGAGCGTACCGGTCGAGCATCGCGGCCGTGCTCCAGCGCATGACCTTTTTGACGGTCTGCGGCGCGATGTTCTTTGTGACGGCCAGGGCGGTCGCGGTCGTGTGCCGGCAGGAGTACGGAGTCAGCCGGCGGCATCCGGCGGCCTCCAGCACGGCGTAATAGTTTTCATACCAGTCGCTCTCGGTTCGCTTCCAGACGTACCCTGACGGCTGGGCGTGATCGATCAGATCCTGCACGACCGGGACGATATCATCCGCCAGGACGATGTCGGTCTGCTTCCGGACTTTCGTCTTCATGCCGGCACCGTGGATCCTCCGCCCGTCCAGGTCGATCTGATCCACGCGGAGTTTCATGGCCTCGCCCGGCATCATTCCGGTGTAAATCATCAGCAGCGGGACTGCGGCGCGGAGGTCACCTTCCTCGTACCGCTTCCAGAGCGCCTTCTGCTCTGTTTCGCTGAACGGTGTCTGCTCCGTCTCCTCCAGGGAAGGCAGGTGGATGAATGTCGGGATCTCCTGCCGTGCATATCCTTCAGCGGCGGCGATCCGGAAGATGTTGACCAGCAGGGTCCGGACGTCCCTGGTGGTGTAGTAACTGCTACACTTCTCAGAGACCAGCTTCTGCAGATCTGCGACCGTGAGCTGATCGATCCGGGTGTCCTTGATGGACTCCAGCTTCTTCCATGCGGTCCGGTATGCTTGCTGCTTTGATGCGCTGAGGGACTGATATGCGCCGTCCTTGTACGTCTCCCAGTAGTGTGACAGCGTTGGGGCGAGCTCTGCCTTCTGCGGTCCGTTCTTCAGGATCGGGCAGTATCGGAGCGCCTCGTCCCGGGACTTGAAGCCGCCCTTCGACCTGGTGAGCCGTTTCAGCGGTTTGTCGTCCGCTACAAAGACGCGGTCATAAACGACCTGGGCCGTCCATGTGGAGCCACGCTTGAACGCCGTGCCGGTTCCGTTCCCGCGGGACTTGGTACGGCTCTTCTTTGTCGTGACCAGCTTTTTCCCGCAGTAAGGGCAGAAGATCGCATCATCTTGAAATGACTTCTTGCATTTCTGGCAGATCATGTAGGCCTCCTTAATGGAACAGTCCGGTGTATGTGTAGAACACTGCTGTCACGTTGGTGATGGTCAGCGTCATTCCTTCCT
>ONXW01000396.1 GCA_900321915.1 uncultured Eubacteriales bacterium | reverse complement strand
GCGGAGATCGTCTGGTCCAGCCCGAACTACGACTATATGATTGCGGGCGGGCAGAAATACCTGCCGGTGAACAGTGAAGGAAATTCGACTTTTTCCATCCCGGTTACGGCCTTTGATGAGCCGGTGACGGTTCTGGCGGACACCACGGCGATGAGCGTGCCCCACGAGATCGAGTACCAGCTGGTGTTTGACAGCGCGTCCCTTGCGCCGGAGAAGTCTGAGGCGGCGGAGGTGCCGTTCCACCTGCTGGTGATCCTGCTGGGAGGAATATGCGGACTGATATGGATTCGAACCAGAAAAAAGAGAACCCTGTAAAAAGGGGAAAATTCGGGGCAGCAGGAATACTGCTGCTCCTTTTTGTGATGGCTGCGGGAGCATTCCTCCCCGCGGCCGGCCTTTTGGCCTGCGGCCCCGCGCGGAAGGCGGGGACGGGGGATGCCGGTTCCGGGAAGGCTGCGGAGACGGCCGCGGACCCCGCGGGAAAAGAGACGCCCGTGGCGCCGGAGCTTGCGGGCCTTGCCCGCACGGAGGAGATTATCCCGGAATACGCGGAAGGATTTGCCATCTTCCGCTATGAGGACGGATACACATTTATCGGCATCCCGCAGGGAACCTCCTGCCTGGTGGTGCCGGAGGGATCCTCCGTGCCGGAGGGACTGCCGGAGGATGCGGCAATTCTCAGGCAGCCGCTGGACAGGGTATATATGGCGGCCTCCTCGGTGATGGCCCTGTACCGGGCCCTGGGCGCGGTTGACCGGGTGGCGTTTTCCGCCACCGCCGCCGACCAGTGGTATGTGGAGGAGGCGAAGGAGGCCATGCTTTCCGGGGATATCCTCTTTGCCGGGAAGTACAGCGCCCCGGACTATGAGCTCCTCCTGGACCGCGGGTGCTCCGCGGCCATAGAATCTACCATGATTTACCACCACCCCGAGGTGAAGGAAAAGCTGGAAAGCCTGGGAATCCCGGTCTTTGTGGACCAGTCCAGCTATGAGCAGAGCCCCCTGGGGCGGATGGAATGGATCCGGGTCTACGGGGAGCTGACCGGCCAGGCGGAGACGGCGGAGGCTTTTTTCCGCGCGCAGGAGGAGAGAGTGCGGCAGGTGGAAGAGGATGTCCTCCGGGATTCCGGGGAGCGGAAGACCGCGGCCTTCTTCTACATCAGCTCCGGCGGCCAGGCGGTGGTGCGCACGGGAGATGACTACATCGCGGAAATGATCTCGATGGCGGGCGGACAGTATGTCCTCTCCGGCCTCCGGAACGCGAATCCTGACAGCCGCAGCGGTTCCGTCTCCCTGACGATGGAAGAATTCTACCGCGCCGCGAAGGACGCGGATTACCTGGTTTACAATACCAATATTGACAGCAGCGTGACAGACCTTTCGGAGATGCTGGAAAAGAACTCCCTCCTCGGGGATTTCGCCGCCGTAAAGAACGGCCGGGTGTTCGTGACGGACCGTTATTTCTACCAGGCGACCGACATTCTCGGGGAAATGATCGTGGACTTCCACCGGATGTTTGCGGGGGAAGACGACGGGGGGATGACCTTCCTGCGGAGGCTCAGGTAAAAAAAGCCTTTTCGCGGGGCTGCTGCAAAGGAGAAGACAGATGCAGAGTATCGGAGGACCGGAAAAACGGCGCAGAATGCGGGCGTGCGCGGTGTATGCCGCGTGTGTCCTGCTTCTTTTTGCTGCGGTCGTTTCCGGGGTAAATGCGGGCAGCGTCCCCATACCGGCGTCCCGGATCCTGCGGATCCTTACCGGTGCGGAGACGGGGACGACGGAGGCGGATATCATTATGAAAATCCGGATGCCGCGGATCCTGCTGGCGGGAATCCTGGGCGGCGGCCTGGCGGTTTCCGGCTTCCTCCTGCAGACTTTTTTTGCCAATCCTATCGCGGGACCCTATATCCTGGGGATTTCTTCCGGGGCGAAGCTCTCTGTGGCGCTTCTCATGATCGGCGTGATGGGGGGCGCGGGGCGTCTCTCCTCCCTCTCGATGGTGGGGGCCGCTCTTCTCGGCGCCATGCTGGTGACCGGGGTTATTCTCCTTCTGGCGAGACACCTCGGGCAGATGGCGTCCCTGCTCGTGGCGGGCATCATGGTGGGCTATATCTGCTCGGCCATCACCGATTTCCTGATAACCTTTGCGGACGATTCCAATATCGTAAACCTGCACGGCTGGTCCCAGGGAAGCTTTTCGGGGGCGGACTGGGGAAGCGTTATCCTGGCGGCGGCGGTAATATTTCCGTCCGCGGCGGCCGCATTTCTCCTGTCCAAGCCGATGAACGCCTTCCAGCTGGGTGAGGGCTACGCGCGCAGCATGGGCGTGAACGTGCGGACCTTCCGCATGGCCCTGGTGCTGCTGTCCGGGATACTCTCCGCCTGCGTGGCGGCGCTGGCCGGGCCCATTTCCTTCGTCGGCATCGCCGCGCCGTTCCTGGCAAGGCAGAGCCTGGGAACGGCAAAACCGATACTGGTGATACCGGGATGCTTCCTGGAGGGGGCGGTGTTCTGCATGTTCTGCGACCAGATAGCGCGGACGGCCTTTGCGCCCACAGAGCTGAACATCAGCACCGTGACGGCGTTTTTCGGGGCGCCGGCGGTCATCTGGATGATGCTTCAGAGGAGGCGGGAACATGCCTGATATGCAGAGAGACAGAGGAGGAAAGGCCATGTCCGGCAGCGTCGTACTCGACCGGGCCAGTGTCGGCTACGGGACAAAAGTGGTGATCCGCGATATTACCCTGGAGGTGGAGAGAGGGGAGGTTCTCGCCCTCGTCGGTCCGAACGGCGGCGGAAAATCCACTGTGCTGAAAACCATCGCCGGCCAGATCCGCGCCCTGGGCGGGAGTGTCGCCGTGGCCGGAAAGGATCCCAAGGAGACAGATCCGCGGGAGCTGGCAAAGATGATGGCTGTTGTGCTGACAGGGCGGATCCGGCCGGAGCGGATGACCGGTTTCGATGTGGCCGCCATGGGGCGCTATCCCTATACGGGGCGGATGGGAATCCTCTCCGCGGAGGACAGGCGGATAACGGAGGAATCCCTGGAGCTCCTGGAGGCGCGGGACCTGGCGGAGGTCCCCTTTGAGGAGATGAGCGACGGCCAGAAGCAGCGTATCCTGCTGGCGAGAGCCCTCTGCCAGGAACCGGAGATCCTGGTGCTGGATGAGCCCACCTCCTACCTTGACATCCGGTACAAGATCATGCTGGCAAAGCTTCTGCGGAAGCTCGCCCGGGAAAAAAACATGACAGTCCTCCTCTCCCTGCATGAGCCCGAGATGGTGCCCTATCTGGCGGACCGGGTGCTGTGCGTGAAGGGCGATACCATTTTCCGCCAGGGAAAACCGGAGGAGATCCTGACCCGGGAGGGAATCTGTGAGCTGTACGGCATCCCGGAAAAGGATTATGAGGAGAGCTGGCTGAAATTTATAAGTGACACGGGATGTGGGAATGGTGTATACTGAAGCTGTCAGATAAATCAGGGGGAATGCTTCCCGAAAAGAGCATTTTCCATAGGTTTGCCGGAAACCGGATTGTCCGGGGAAAGGACAGGAATATGAAATTTGAGAATATTGCGAAGGCATTGACCATCTGTTCCGGTGTCTGCATGACCATTGCAGGGATCTTTGACGTGATTTCCGGAAGCCGCATGGAGAAGGCCTGCGAGTGCGAAGAGGGAGCAGAAGGGGAAGAGGCGGGAGGCGCCTGCGCGTGCGGAAAAAAGACCGTGCGGGGCGGCGTGTTCAAGATCTTCTTCGGCGGAATCCTCTCCGGCGTCGGCGTGGCGTCCCTCTTTGTGGACTTCGAGGAGAAGCTCAGGGATTACAATCCGGAGCTGGCTGACAAGCTGAGCGCCTATGAAGAGCTGGCGCAGCAGCAGTGGGACGAGAAGAGCGCCCTGGGACGCGAGAAGCTTATTGAAGGCCGTGACCGCTTTGTTCCGTATGCCCAGCAGAAGTT
>ONXW01000395.1 GCA_900321915.1 uncultured Eubacteriales bacterium | reverse complement strand
TGCCAGCGGCTGGGACATGAAGCTGGATGCAGTGACATTGATAGTGTAGTCATTGGCCTGCTCCATCAGGTAGGTATATCCCACCACATGGCCGCTGCCGGGCTTGTTGGTTACGGTGATGTTCTTCGGATACCAGCCGTTCTTCTCAATGATGGAGACAATCTCTCTGGTAAATACATCCGCTCCGCCGCCGCCTCTGTCTGTGTCTCAGCGGGAGCTGCTGTGGTCTCCGCGGGTTTTGCGCCGCCGCATCCCGCCACCGCGGAACATACCATGACTGCTGCTGTTAACGCCGCAATTTTCTGAAGTTTCATCTGAATACCTCCCTTATAAAAATAATATTTGATTACTGTTCTTTTACTCTTCGCCCCAGGCGGATTTCCGCCTGGCGATCATACTGATAATGTGTTTCTTGATAGGCTCGCCGAAGATAAAGAGGACCGCAATGGCAAGAAATACCATGGTAATCGGCCTCGTGAGCATTTTCCCGACATCTCCCTTGAAAATAGTAGAACGCTGCTTCTGGACAACAGTGTCGCCTCCCCTATCGTCAAGCCGGTGCGAGTCCGGAGATTCAAAGCCTAACAGTACCTTTACCTGGTCCGCCGGAAGGATTCCCCCATGACGCCGGACATGAAGCTTCTGTGGGATTTTGTCCAGAGTGGATCCTGGCTGGACAGTACCGCTGCTTTCCCTCCCGAACTGCCCTGAGTGATCGGATGGATATATCCGTTGGCCGTCGTATGTCCGCTCGTGCAAGCACGGCGGCCATTCTCCGGCCTTATCGCACTACTCGCGGCTTTGCCGCTCGATGTCCGTTGGCCGTCGTATGTCCGCTCGTGCAAGCACGGCGGCCATTCTCCGGCCTTATCGCACAAAAAAAGAGTCTGCCGCAGTAGACAGACTCTTTTCGTTTTCAGGAAGCACTCAGGCTTCCTCTTTTTCCTTATTCTCTTCTTTTTCTTCCTTATTTTCCTTTTTCTTCTTTTTCTTCCGGTGTGCCGCGCCCAGAATCAGGGCTATGACCGCAGCTGCAGCCGCCGCCGCGGCGATATACTCCCTGGGAATCTCTTCCTTCTGGACGAGAATCTCCAGCTCACGCTCCTGCGCGGTGAAGGTGAGATATTCTCCGAAGGACTCCGTGGGGGTCTCTGTGCCGTTCACGAACACCCTGCTCTTCTTCCAGGAAGGCTTGTGAACGCGGATTCTTCTCTCAGAGAGCCCGTCATCCGGTATCTTCACGCTGTAGTGATTCTCCCCGAGGGAGGCGTACTCCAGCCTGTCCTCTTCCCGGAATAAACCGTCCGCCATCAGCACCGGTTTGCTGGTGCCCTCATAATTCTCAGGCGCGCTCAGGGCCGAAACCGCAAGGCGGTAGGCGCCGGTCACCACGGTATCCTCGGACAGGATGGTCTCGCCGTCCTTGTCCCAGAGGAGCAGGAAGCCTTCCCGCTGTTCCGCCTCCGGGAAGGAAATATCCTTCAGGAGGGTTCCGGCTTTCACTTCCTCCGCCCCGATCAGGTGTCCCTCCAGAACGAATTTCACCAGGACCGTTTCCATAGGAACAGCTGCCCGTTCCGCCATGGAGGCATAGTCAATATTGTCAATTCCGCCAAAGCTTCCCGCGTAGTAGAGATTATTCCGGATCAGCTCTTCATCCATCGTCTCTACCCGGCCCGCGATGGCGCCGATGTATTCTCCGCCGACAAGGTCAGATACTACCGCGGAGTTCTCCCGCAGCGTCGTTCCGTAGCCGGTGATGCCGCCGGTGTTCTTTGCCCCGTTCACCCGGCAGCGCGCCGAGTTACTCTCCAGCGTTCCGTCGGAGTAGCCGGTGATGCCGCCCGTAAAGTCGCCGTTCTCTGACTTGACATCCCCGATGTTCCGGTTCCTGACAAGATAGCCCATGTCCATCTTTCCGGCGATGCCGCCGGCGTAGCTTCCTCGGACATCCACATTGCCCGCATTCTCCGAATCGGCAATCACCGCGGACACGCCGAAGGTATAGTCAAGGGACCGGGCGTTCTTCCGCAGGACGTCCTTGTCCGGATCCACGTCATATTCAATTCCGACGGTTCCCGCGATTCCTCCCGTCGTCAGGTCGCCGTGGACGTCCGCCTCATTGCGGCAGCCGCGTATTCCCACCTCAGACTCGGAATACTCGGAAAAATCTTCAAAAATACCGCCATTGTCCAGGATGTCATTCAGGCGGTCGCGCTCGCTCCGCAGAAGATCCATCATGCTGTTGAACCGGGTGTTGATCTCATTGAGATTGCCGATCACCTCCATGCTTTCTTCCCTGGCGTAGGCGTTCAGGCTGTCCATCTGGGCCGACAGGTTGTCGAGGCCCGCGTAGAAATCCTCCCCTGCAGCCCGGACAGCATCATTTCTCTGCACATTAATGTCCAGTCCCTGGGCAGCGTCATAGAGAGAGCCGCCGAGGGCGGAGGTGAAATCCGCCAGTCCCGAGGAAGCGCTGTCCAGCTCATCCAGGGAGTCCAGAAGGTTGGACACGGAGGAATTGAGGGCAATATCCCGCTGCGACGCGTCGACTGCCACGCTGCCGTCCGCGATGCGGTCCCTTGCGCCCCTGAGCTGGCCGAGTAAGGTGCGGGTGGCGCGGACATCCTGGGAGAGCCGGTTAATCCGGGAAAGTCCCTCGGAGATCCTGGCCCTTCGCGCCTCCGGGGCCTCCGGAAGAAGGTGATTGTTGACTTCCGCGATAAAAGCGCTGGAATAGTTCAGGTCCTCGCGCAGCTGCGCGTTCGTGTCCCGGAGCCTTGATTTCTCTGACTCGGACATGCCGAAGGCGTAGCCCATGTCGTCGATGGAAGCGCTCAGGCTGTCGGACATGCTGCCCAGGCTGTTCATGGTGTCGGTGAGGTCTCCCGTCTCCACCGAGATGTCTTCCGCCGTATCGATGAGCAGCTCCGAGTTGTAGTTGATGGAATCCGCCGCCTCATCAAAACGGTCAAGAGAAGCCTGGTAGATGACATTTGTGGAATTCTTCACATCCGTCAGGGATCTGGAAATTCCGTTAAGCCTGTCGTAGGTGCTGTTGGTTAAACTCTCCGAGGTGTTCAGGGTGTCCGTGATCAGGATATTGATGTCATCCATCTGCTGCGCCATGGAGGAGAGTACATCCTCCGAGAAATCAACAGAGATCTCCGGCTGCTGATGCCCTGTGATGCCGCCGATATCCTTTCTTCCGTATATGGTGCCTTTATTCACGGAATTCTCCAGCGTTCCGCCGTTCCTGCCGCAGATGCCGCCGGTATTGTAGCCCACATGGGGATAGCCGACCACGCCCTCGTTTACGCAGTCCGTGATAAGGCCGCCGTTCAGGTTGTACCCGGCGATGCCGCCCGCGTCCACCTGGGTGCGCAGGTTTTCCGCATTGTTGAGGGACTTCGAGAGCAGGATATTCTCCAGGACATCCTTCACGTCATCCGTGGAAAAAGCCTCATCGTCCAGGGTTGTGTTGACGCGCGCCCGGTTTGTGCAGGCGGAGATGGTGCCCTGGTTTTTTCCGGCGATGCCGCCCGTGGAGTTGTCCCCGGAGACGGAGCCCGAAACTTCGCAGGAAGTGATCACGCCGCCGGGTTCATTGACCGCGGCGAGCATCCCCACGGTCATTTTGCCCGATACCCCGCAGTTCGCCCGGATGCCCTCCAGGGTTCCGCTGTTTCTCGAGACGAGAGCCGCCGTGTTGTCCCCCGTGGACGTAACGCTGGAAAAGAGCTCCAGGTCTTTCACCGTACCGTTCGGGCCCACAGCCTGGAACACGGGTTTCCCGGTTTTGAGATTCGTGATCTTGTGGGAATTCCCGTTGAAGGTTCCGTTGAAGTAGGCGATATTTGTAAAGGTTTCATTCAGGAAATCCAGGTCCGTGTTCAGATTTACCGTCATGCCGTCGGACCAGGTATTCACCCGGCATTCCCCCGCCAGCCGCTTAAAATCCTCTATGGAATTGATTTCAAATATTTTTTCCGAATCCTGTGTTTCTTCGTCGGCGAAGGCCGTAATGCCAAATGCGGGAGTGCCGTATATGACAGTGCCGCTCCCCGCCGCGAGGAGAAGCAGAGCTGCCGCAATGCCGCCGATCCTGATTCCGGATCTATTCATGATCTTCTCCCTCCTTTTCCTGCCCGTCCGCGTGCTGCTCAAGGTAAGCTGTGATATCCTGCCCTTCATTCTCCGCGATCTTCTCGATATCGCCGGAGACGATGGAGGCCCGGACATCGCCGCGAACGATGGCTTTGACCGTTCCGATGATCTGTCCGTCAATATGTCCGTGGATCATGCCGTTCACCCGGATGATACCGCTCTCATCCCTGGACCTGATGGGCCGCGCCACAGAGAATGCCGTCTTGGAGATAATCTTATCTCCCAGGGTAAGAATCTGCGGCAGCACGAAAAGCACCAGGAACATGGAGAGCAGCGTGCCGCGTCCGAGGCACTGCCCGATACCGGCGATGGCGCCGTCCGAGGTGAGGAAACCGATGACGGTTCCGGCGATAGCCAGGATGGAACCGGAGGTAATGATGGTCGGAAACGCGAAATTCACGGCTTCAATAATGGAATCCTTCCTGCCCATGGTCTTCCTGCAGTCTCCGTAGCGGGAACCGATTACGATGGCGTAATCGATGTTCGCGCCCATCTGAATGGAAGATACAATCAGGTAGCTGATGAAGAACAGGTTCTCTTTCATCAGGGCCGGGAAGGAGAAATTGATGAAAATAGATCCTTCAATTACCGCGATGAGAAGCAGCGGCATACCTACCGACTTGAAGGTAAACAGCAGGATCACCAGGACAAAGAGCACCGAAACTACGGAAACCACCACGTTGTCCGTCTCAAACTGCCTGCCCAGGTCCATCTGCGAGGTGGACTCTCCGGCGATCAGCACGCTGAGGGACGGATCCTCGTCCATCTCCTGCTCAAACAGGGGGTCGATCCTTCCGTGAAGACTGCCCAGGAAGGCAAATGTCTCCGGGCTCTCCTCCGGCAGGTTCAGGTAGACCAGCAGGCGCTCGTAGGTTTTCCCGCGCAGCTGGCGCCTTGCCCGCACCAGCTTGTCATAGGTCTCGTCCAGGTCCTCGCGGTCCTCCTCGTCCAGGTCCACATAGCCTTCATCCACCTTGTCGTGCAGGAAGGAAAAGATATCAATGAAGGAAATCCGGTAATTCTGGATACCGCCGATGATGTGTCCGTACTCATCCCTGTCGGAAGCGTACATGCTGTAGATCATCGCCGCGACATCGTAATCCAGGTCCGCCATCTCGGAGAACTGCCGGGGCGTCAGGGGCTCCGATACCATATATCCGCCCTTGGCTTCCGTATTCGCAAGGGACTTCACTTCCTTGATCTCAGGAAGGCTCTCCAGATATCCGGCAAGCCTGGAAACCTTGCTGTAGTCCTGGCTCGGGACATTGATGGCGATGAGATTCTCGGCGCCGAAGGTATCTTCGATCATATCCTCCGTGATCTGCGCCTCGCTCTTCAGCGGTGTCTTAAGCGTGGAGTACCCGTAGACGTACGGGCATTTCTGGGAAAGGAAGAACGCCACGGCCACAATGACAAGAAACACCGGCGGTACGATCTTCCTGGTAGCATAGGCAAACCGCCCTACAAAGGGGATCTTCGGCACCAGGTTCTTGTGCTTCGTCTTCATCATAAGGTTGGAGAACAGCACAAGAAGGCCCGGCATGAGGGTGAACACTGCCAGAAGGCTTATGAGGATAGATTTTGTCAGCGTCAGGCCCAGGTCCGCGCCCAGCCCGTATCCCATGAAAAGAAGGGCCAGGAGTCCGGAAACCGTCGTCAGGGAACTGGAGGAAATCTCCGGGATGGAGTGGCTCAGGGCGACGATAACCGCGTCTCTGGTGTCGTAATGCTGCCGCTCCTCCTTAAAGTGGTTGCAGAAGATGATGGCGTAGTCGATGGACAGCGCCAGCTGCAGGACAATCGCCACGGAGTTGGAGACGAAGGAGATGGTGCCCATCATGAAGTTCGTCCCCTTGTTGATCATCGCCGCGGAGCAGAAGGTCAGCAGGAGAACAGGCACCTCGCCGAAGGTCTCGGATGTCAGGAGCAGGACGGTGACAACGACGATGCCCACGATGAGAATGATCAGGGTCATCTCTTTTGCAATGGCTTCCGCCTGGACATCCCCGAGGGTCGAGGACACATGCAGGTCGCAGTCCGACAGGGATTCTTTCAGGGTATCCAGGGACTGCAGCGCCCTGTCGTCATCCTCCGGATACCGGAACGTGACGTTGTAAAGGGCGGAAGAGTCATTATAGTGCTCCCGGATCTCCGAAATGGTCAGGATCTCATCCTCATCCGGCTCTTCCGGAGCCTCCGGATTCAGGTAGTCCGGAAGGAATTCCACCTCCGCCACCCCGGGGGAAGCGGAGATCCTGTCATAAACGTGAAAAGCGTCCCGCAGGGACAGGTTGGAGACCATGACCTTCGCGGATCCGAAGGTCGTGTACTCCTCCTCCATCAGGTCCATGGTCCGCCTGGTTTCCGTATCCTCACTCAGGTAGGCTGACAGGTCATTTTCCACAGACACCCAGTTCTGTGCAAAAAAAGAAAAGATAAGGAGGATGACATAGATCAGGAAAAAAAGGTTCCTCTTATCAACAATAAAGGCGCATATAGTGGTCAACGGTGACTGTTTTGACTGCTCCATGGACCGGGTTCTCCTTTTACGTAGTAAAATCCCCGTGCGGGAAAATGACTCCTCACGGGGATTTCTCTGTGCTGTTTTCGCGTTATGACTGGGACTGCTCCGCATGATACCTCTCAATCGCCCGGTGAATGCGCTCCACGGGGTTCAGGAGCTCGCTCAGCGAGTCGTCATGGTTCAGGGTGTCAATAATGAGCGCAATGTACTTGCTCATATCCACATTGATATAGTACGGTTTCTGCAGCAGCTGCGGCGGCTGGTACATCAGGTTGGTCGTCAGCAGCTTGTCGATAATGCCGTCATTATAGTATTCATCAAACTTCTTGAGGCCGCCGGTGAACAGGCCGTAGGTCGCGCAGCAGAAAATCCGTCCGGCTTTCCTTCGCTTCAGCTCCTTGGCCACATCCAGCATGCTGTCGCCGGAGGAGATCATGTCATCGATGATGAGCACATCCTTCCCCTCCACGCTGGTCCCGAGAAATTCGTGAGCCACCACCGGGTGTCCCTCCTGGGAATAGTCGCGGCGCTTATAGAACATGCCCATATCCAGCCCCAGCAGGTTCGCGAAATAGACCGTACGCTTCATACCGCCCTCATCGGGACTGATGACCATCATATGTTCACTGTCTATCTGGAGATCCTTTACGTGCTTCAGGAGATGCTTGATAAACTGGTACGCCGGGGGAACGGTCTCGAAGCCCCTGAGCGGGATCGCATTCTGCACTCTCGGGTCATGGGCGTCGAAGGTGATGATATTCTCCACGCCCATCTCCTCCAGCTCCTGCAGCATCATCGCGCAGTCCAGGGATTCCCGTCCGACACGGATATCCTGGCGGCTCTCATAGAGATAGGGCATGATAACGTTGATCCGCTTCGCTTTGCCGTTGGCTGCCCCGATGATTCTCTTCAGGTTCTGGAAATGGTCGTCCGGGGACATGTGGTTTCTCTGTCCGCCCATGGAATAGGTGACATTGTAGTTTGTCACATCCACCATAAGGTACAGGTCATCCCCGCGGATGGAGGCCTTCAGCCGTCCCTTTGCCTCGCCGGATCCGAAGCGCGGCGTTTCCGATTCGACAATGTAGGTATCCCTCTGGTATCCCTCGAAGACCATGCTGCTCTTGTGCTTGCTCTCGCGCTCATTCCTCCAGCGCACGAGCCATCTGTCCACCATCTTCCCCAGCTCTGCGCAGCCGGTCAGCGGAATCAGCGCAAGCGGTCCCACCGGGATCGTATCTATCTCTTTTTCGCTCTGGTAACCTCTCTCAAAATCGTCCATTCTGTCCTTCGCTCCTGTATCCTGTATGCCCTTTCACCATGCGCCGGGCGGCTGTCTTCTATACGGGCATGATAACATGATAAAAAGTGCGGCGTCAATAGTCAGCCGCCGATTCCCTCAAGCTTCTTCCGGATGCGGATATCCTCCCCGTACAGGGGTATAATCCGGTATCCGCTGACAATCCGGGACATCACCCGGTCGGTAAACTCATCCCGCATCCGGTTGGTGGGAAGGTTCGTGGAAATGATGGTTCCTTTCTTCGCCGTCAGCCGCTCATTTACCAGGTAAAACAGCTGGGATACGGTAAACGTGTTGACCAGCTCGGTCCCCAGATCGTCAATAATCAGGAGGTCGCACTCCGTCAGATAATCCGACCTTGTTCGGTCCCCTTCCTCTTCCTCCCGGGAGAACCGGTCCTTCGAGAAAATATCAAACATCTCCGCCGCGGGAAGGTAGACCACGCTGAAGCACTGCTCTATCAGCTCCCGGGCGATGCAGTTGGACAGGAAGGTCTTCCCGAGCCCCGTCTTTCCCGTAAACAGGAGATTTCCCTTATTCTGCGGAAAGTCCCGCACATAGCGCCTGCAGATATCGCGGACCATCTCCATATACTCCCGGACCGTCTTCCCGGTGCGGGGATCCCTCTCGGTATCGTCAAACCAGTCCGTGCGGAAGGTATCAAAATTCTCTTCCCGCAGTACCTCCCGGATATTGGACTGCCGGTACAGCAGTTCAATCTCCTTTGCCCGGAAGCAGCGGCACTTGCGGTTGTCCACATAGCCCGTGTCATGGCACAGCGGGCATCCGTAGTGCATCTCCAGGTAATCCGCGGGATACCCCTTCGACCGGAGGAGAACCTCCCTCTGTTCCCGGCAGTCCGCGATGGTCTCCCGGAGCCTGTCCACGGCGTCCGTGCCCCCGTCCAGAAGGGCCTTCGCCGACCGGACCGCGGCCTGGCTGATCGCGGCATTCAGCTCCGCGACCGCGGGGATCTCGCGGTACACTTCCTCCGTACGCTCATCCAGCCTCCTCTTTTCCAGAAGCTGCTTCTGCTGGTAGCTCCGCATGATGGATTCATACTGCGCATTACTCAGTCCCATCGTTTCCTCCCGCATCCCGGCTGATCATGTTCCAGACCATCTCGTCGTAATCATACCCGTGACCTTCAAAATTATCGAACCGCGTGGCCTTCTGCCCCCGCCGCCTTCCCGCGGCGGCGCGGTTCTCCGGAGCGTCCCCCCGGGCCTTTTCGGCGCTTCTTTCGCTGTCCTGGGCAGCGATATCGGCAAATGTCTTTACCCCCGCTTCCTTCCAGTCCCGGAGGATCCCCTCCGCGTAGGGGAAGCTGGGCTTATGGGTCCGTTCCAGCGTGCGGCTGCACGCCTCCGTCACGATCTTCTCATCGAAGCCGTACTCCTCAAACCACCTGCGGATATGCTCCAGCTCCGACTTTCCCGGGTTCCGGTCATTCAGCCCCATGGCCTTCATCACGGAAAACACCCGCCGGTTACGGTTCGCGGACCTCTCCCGCGCTTCTTTGGCCGTGGTGATCCCCTCGCTCTTCCAGTTCAGCGCGACGGTCTCCGCGTAGCGCAGGCTGGTATGGCGGTTTTCCGCACAGTACTCCATCAGGTATTCCAGAAGCTCCGCGGACATTCCCAGGTTCTGGTACAGATTCCCCAGGACCTCGGTATCCCGCTGGGTAAACAGCTTATTCAGGTACTGCTGGGAAATGTAGACGAGCTGCTTAAATTCCTCATCCCTTTCCAGCGCGGCCGTATCAACGGCGCGGGAAACCGGCTGCCCGGCAGGCTTTTCCGGCGCGGGATTCTCAGCTGCTGCCGGGGAAGACTTCTGCACGGCAGTCACGGCGCCCTGCGGCACCGTATCCTCCGCGGGCTTCTGGGCAGTCCTGCCGGCCGCGGCGGGTTTTGCGGACTCATAGTCCAGCACGCCGGCCTTCTTCCAGTAGGAGAGGGCCCTGTTGACATCCGCTCGGGTCATGTCCAGCGCGTCCGCGATCTGCTCCCGCCCGATCTGCTCCGGCGCGTGCCGGAGGAGGTACAGGTAGACTTTCACGTACTCGCCGTTGGCCTGCTTCATATATTCATCTATAAACTGACCGGGCACCAGGACAGCGTCCGCCCGCAGCAAATTGTTCCATTCCAAAGCGCTTCACCTCAAAAAACCGGATAAGCACATCATAGCACAATTACACCCCCGTGAAAATCGAACAATCATCCACACTTCCGTCCACAACAGGGGTGGATACCGGGTGGATAAAGGGGAAAAAAATCCACATGGTTTCCCTGAAACAGTGTTGAAAACCATGTGGATTATGTGGATAACTTACTGTCTGAGCAGTTCTTCCCCGACTTTTACGATATCTCCGGCACCCATGGTTATCAACAGGTCCCCGGGGATACAGTTCTCGCGGACAAAGTCCTCGATTTCCACAAACGTCGGAAAATACCAGGCTTCTTTTCCGGCTTTTTTCAGCCGCCCGGCAATATCCGCGGAGCTGACGCCGAAGGTGTTGGTCTCCCGGGCCGCGTAGATGTCCGCCAGGATAACACAGTCCGCAAGGGACAGGGCTTTCGCGAAATCATCCAGGAACGCCGCCGTGCGGGAATAGGTGTGGGGCTGGAAGATACACCAGACCTTCCTGTGGGGATAATGGAGCGCCGCCCGGAGGGTCGCCTCGATCTCATGCGGGTGGTGGGCGTAGTCATCGATGATGGTCACGCCGTTCAGGACACCCTTCTTCTCAAACCGGCGGTGTGTCCCCGAGAACTTCTGCAGGGCCGGCGCCGCCGTCTCAAGCGGGATGCCGTACTTCCCTGCCACCGCGAGAGCCGCCAGGGAATTCATCACATTGTGCTCGCCTATGGTGCCCAGCTCGATATGCCCCTTTTTCTCCCCCCTGACATAGAGGTCGTAGGAAGCGCGGCCGAACTCGTCATAGACGATGTCACCCGCCGAATAGTCAAAGCTCCTGTCATGGCCGTAGGTCACAACCTCAGCCGTCAGGCCTTCCGTAATCTTCTGATACTCCGGAATCTCCCCGCAGATGACGATGGTACCGTCATCCGCCACATTCTGCGCAAACAGGTGGAAGGAATGGCGGATATCCGCCAGATCCTTGAAGAAATCCAGGTGATCCGGCTCCACATTCAGGATAACCGCGAGCGTCGGGAAGAAGCTCAGGAAGCTGTTGGTGTACTCGCAGGCCTCCATCACGAAATAGTCCGGTCCGCCGACGCGGATGTTGCCGCCGATGGAATCCAGCATACCGCCCAGGGAAACCGTCGGATCATTCTGGGCCGCCAGGAAAATCTCGGTGATCATGGAGGTTGTGGTCGTCTTCCCGTGCGTTCCGGATACCGCTATGGAATTCCGGTAGTGCTTCATGACCTGCCCCAGGAACTCCGCCCTCGTCAGCATCGGGATCCCCCGCAGCTCGGCCGCGGCAAACTCCGGGTTGTCCGGATGGATAGCCGCCGTGTACACCACGACGCGGATGTCATCGGTGATATTCTCCGCCCTCTGCCCGTAGTATACCTTTGCCCCCAGGCTTTCCAGGTGCGCCGTCAGCTCCGACTTGTGGGAGTCGGAACCGCTGACCGGAAAATGACGGTCCAGCAGGATCTCGGCCAGGCCGCTCATGCTGATGCCGCCGATTCCGATGAAATGCACTCTCTCCGGTTTCTCAAAATCTATCTGATACATAGTTAACCTTCCCTTTGCCCTTCTCAATCGCCAAAAGCAGCAGATTTCCCAGCACGCCCACAGCCATCACTTCCCCGATTCCCACCGTGAGCATAAGGTAGGGGATCAGCTCCTCCGCGCCGTAAGCGTAGCGCAGGACCCACGGGATAATGACCGCGTTGGATACGATCGGCGGGATGCAGACCAGATACTTATGCTTCCGGAGCATCCTCGATCCCACGGCGCCGACAAGCGTCGCAAGAGTGCCGAAAATCACATCCGGCGGCGCCGCGCCGCACAGGAGATTCGACAGGAAACACCCTATCGTGACCCCCGGCACCGCCGCCGAAGTAAAATATGGCAGGATACACAGCGCCTCGGAGACCCTGAACTGGATCGGTCCGAAACTGATCGGGGCAAATGCCATGGTAAGGGCTGTGTAAGCGGCGGCGATGATGCCTCCCATCGCGATATACAGGCTTGAATGCACCTTTCCGCCTTCCATGCCGTACCCCCTGTTCCTGCAAATTCTACGCACTATTATATCATTTTCACAGATGAATGCAATCAGTGGCAAATGGATAAGTACACTCTTCCGGGAACCGTTCGCACTTAGTCCTCGCGCTGCGGAACTAAGGCTCGCGAAGACGCTCGCCAAGTGCCGGCGCTGCGGATGTTCCCTTCAGAGTGTACTTATCCATGGTAATTGTTTATGGAATATGTTTTTATTGTTACCTGTTCTTCGCGTCGTCGCGCACTTCCTGGGGGATCTCCAGGGAGGACAGGGTCATGTCGGTGATGTCCAGGGTGATGTCCAGGGTCTTCATTGTGTGTTTTTCCAGCTCCACCGGCGCCGGGAGGGACAGGGACATTTTTACCGGCATATTGCTGATGGCGCTGAATTCGATCCTCACGTTCATCTGCTCATCGGAGGGACACTGGACCAGGGCGGCGGAGATGCTCGGACCGGAGAGGTATACCATGGAAAAATCCCGGAAAGGCTTAATGGGCATGGTCCCTGTGATGTAGTAGGATCCGGCATTCTTTGTGGGCGGTGAGAGCACCGGGTTTTCCAGCGCCTGTATCATTTCCGCAAGGGTTGCCATGTTGTCGTACACATCGGCCCTGAGCCAGATCCCGTTTACTTTCTGGTAGCTGTACAGCGAAATCGAGTTTTCTTCCGGTGTTTCCCCGGGAAAAAATTCCGCATATTGTTCATGATCCCGATCCCATTCGGCCTGGCGATAATTCCCCTTCACATAGCGGATATTGTCCTTCGCCGAGATGCTTCCCTCATAGAGGGTGGGAATATCCCGGTCCCCGGACGACGTCACCAGCTTCACCGTAATCTTCCCCCGCATCCCGGGGGCGGCCGCCGCGCCGGACAGCAGGCTTTCCGCCGTGACCTTGCTGCCGCAGGAGGCAAGGCAGGACACACATACAAGCAGTATCAGTATTGCAGCAATCATTCTCTTTCCAGGCCGCATTGTCTTTTTACCTCTCAGGTTTCAGTTCCCGGAATCCCGTTACCGGAAATAATACACCCAGTCCCCGTCTTTTTCGAGGATCCAGGAGAGCATCTGGCTCTTGTGGGTATTCTGGTAAATATCCCGGAGCAGGAACCAGGTCATAATCCGTCCCTTTCCGGGCTCCACACCGGATATTTCGAACAGGTCCCGGGCCCGGATGTCCCATTTTCCGTCATATTTCAGGGGCTCCCCGAAGGCTGCGTACCTCTCGCCGTTCTCGCCTTCCTTCAGCTCGCCTTCCAGCGCATTCATCTCATAGCGCACAAACTGGTAGGTGTCCCCCTTCTTCAGCGGCATTGCTCCCTTTTTGGCCATCTCGAACCGGATGCCGTCCGCCAGGGAGATCTCGTCCGCCTCCATGTGGACAAACCCCACCAGATTCCACTGGGATCCGTCCCTGAGCTCCGCCCCGCGGTATTCGATGACCAGGCAGACAAATTCGTCCTTATTCCGGAGGCAGGGCACCAGGCCGTACTCATATTCCGGATCGTTGTAGAGCTCGAAGTAGGTTACCGGCGTCCCGTTGATGGTAGGCCACGGGAAGGCTTTGATAACGTAATAGTCGTCTTTCGGCGTGTCCCGGTGGTAGTATCCCAGGCCGGTCATCGACATGGTCGCGTTGTCCCACAGAAAATACCACTGCATCATATCCGTCAGGAGATCCCGCTGCGACGCGTCAAAATGCAGGGACGGCAGGCCGTCGCCGTTGAGCTCCAGCTTCAGGTCCGTCGCGTTCAGGATCGTGTCGTCCGACACCTTGTCCCAGCTGCGGTCATACCATTTATACCTCACGAACCGCTCGATGGATTTTTTGTCCTCCAGGGTATTGCCCCCGGCTTCCACGGTCTGTTCCTGGCCTTTGACGACGGTATTCATAAAGTCATTATAGAGAGAAAACCACTCGCTCCCGAATCCCACCTTCTGCAGGTTTTCCGTCACATTCTGGTAGGCGTCCGGATTGGAAAACGGGAAGTAGAAGGCCAGCCCGTTGGCCCGCCCCGTGGTGCTCTTTTTATATACGACCGCTTTCTGGGCGGCCAGGCGGACGTCGTTCCCGTTCCGGTTGGTAGTCCTGTTATTGATAATAAAATCCAGCAGGTCTATCTGCTCAAACATGCCGTTTCCGAAGGCCTTGGTATTGTTCCTGGCCCTGGCGAGGCTCTTGTAATCCACCTTCATCAGGCCGCGCTCATTGACAAAGAATTCTGCCATCCTGTCACAGACCTCCTGAATCTTCGAGAGGTCGATGAGGGCCAGCGTGTAGGTCTCAAACTCCTCCCTGTCCGCTTCCTCCGGGACAAAATCATCCACAATACGGCGCCCGAGGTCGGCCGTATCCATCTCCGGGTCTTCGCCCAGGGCATTCAGCCAGTCCGTGTAAAACCACCCGGTGCTGGGCTCCGTCTCCTCGGAGGCGATCATGTAATCCGCGTAGGGGGAGAGCATCTTCGCCGTCTCCACCGTGCACATGAGGCAGGCGTCAAAGCCGACGAAATCAAAATGCATGCCGGAAGCCGCCAGGGCGTCCCCGATATCCGAAAGCTCCAGGATATCGTTCGGGTAGTTCTCGTCCAGCCCGTACCCCATCATGGTGCCGCCGCCGTGATTCCACAGAATCAGCGCATTCCGGTCCGAGACGCAGTTTTTGCCCGCCCAGGTGAGGAAGGACTCCAGGGTGCCTTCATTTGCCATGTTCTGCAGGCCCAGGTCCGCGATCTGGGCAATCTCCCCTCCGGAGATGGTAAACACCTGCGTGGTTCCGGAAGCTACCGCCGCATGGCCCCAGTCCTCGGCGCCCCCGGTAATGAGCACGATTTTCACGCGGTCCCCTGTGGAGGCCGCGATCATCTCATCGATATCGTGGCTGGCCGCCCGGCCGTAGCTCTCCAGGTCGGAACCGACCATGTAGACAAAGATGGTGAAGCTTCCGTCCGGGTTTTTCACCGCCGGAACCTTGCTCATATCCACCGGCTTCCT
>ONXW01000392.1 GCA_900321915.1 uncultured Eubacteriales bacterium | reverse complement strand
TTGTCAATCTGGTCCATGATCTTTGCGCGGGACGCGTCGCGGACATACTTTCCGTCGATGAGGTCGGTGCCGCACTTGGTGGCGATGATGAGCTCCTTCCTCCTGCCGCTGTCCTTTATGGCTTTCCCGAGCAGGCGCTCCGCCGCGCCAGCGTTGTAGGCAGGCGCGGTGTCGAAGAAGTTGATTCCCTCATTGATGGCCGCGCCGATGGCTTCAAGCTTTGTCTCGTCGGGATTGAAATCCCAGCCGTAGCCGCCGATGCCCCAGGTACCCAGGCACATCTCGGAAACGACAAGTCCGGTGTTTCCAAATTCTCTGTATCTCATGATGACTCCTTCTGCCGCGATCCGCGCGGCGCGCAGGTCCCGCATGCGGGACTTCAGTTTCCTGTGCCCAGCTGCCAGAAAGCGACGGCGCTGGCAGCGGCGACATTTAACGAATCTACTCCGTGCATCATCGGGATGCACACCGTATAATCACAGGCCGCGATGGTTTCCGCAAGGAGGCCGTCCCCCTCCGTGCCGAGGATAATGGCCAGCTTTTCTTCCGCCATGAGGGCCGGATGGCTGATACTTACCGAGTCCTTCCTGAGCGCCATGGCTGCGGTCTTAAAGCCCGCGCGGCCAAGCAGTGCCATGCCTTCCGCAGGCCAGGCGTCTTCCTTCCGGAACCTGGTCCAGGGAATCTGGAACACCGTCCCCATGCTCACCCGGGCGGCCCTGCGGTAAAGCGGGTCGGTGCAGCCTGCAGTCAGCAGGACGGCATCCATGCCCAGGGCGGCGGCGGAGCGGAAAATGGCCCCGAGATTTGTGGGGTTGACCACATTTTCCAGGATGACCGCCCGGCGGACATCCCGGAGAATCTCCTCCGGGGAGGGAAGGACAGGGCGCCGCATGGCGCAGAGCAGGCCCCTGGTCAGGTGAAAACCGGTGATCTTCACCAAAACCTCCGGGGGCGCGGAATATACCGGAATCCCGGAGCACCGGGCCAGCACGGTATCTGTCTCCGGCTCGCGGCTTAGCGGGTCCGTGAGGATGGAAACCGGGACCATGCCGGCCTGAAGCGCCCGGAGGACGACCCGCGGGCTCTCCGCGATGAACAGGCCGCCGTCAGGCTCATAACAGTGCCTGAGCTCCGGCTCGGAGAGCCGGGCAAAGATGTCCAGTTCAGGCGCATTGATATCGGTGATCGGAATAAAGTCGGGCATGGTAACTCCTCAGGCCAGAAGCCCCAGGTTTCCGAAAAGGAAAATCCAGGAAAACAGGGTAAACAGGGAGGCAGCGGTGGTGATGGCCACCAGCTCTCCGGCCAGTTCCCCGTCGCTTCCCATGTTCTGCGCCATGGTAAAGGATGCTGTTGCCACGGGGGCCGCGAAAATCAGGAACAGGACAAAGCGCTCCACCGGGGGGAAACCCGCCGGGAGGAGTATGGCGATGGCCGCGGCCGGCAGCAGGATAAGCTTGATCATGCAGGTCAGGATAATCCAGCGCAGGTTTTTGCGCACCGAGGAGAACCTCAGCGTGCCGCCCAGGACGATAAGGGCGATGGGGGTCGACATCGCGGAAATACTGTTCAGGGGCCCCAGGATGGCTTCCGGCAGCAGAATCCCGAAGGTCCGGAACAGGAAACCGACGAGAGCCCCGTCAATCAGGGGGTTCAGCGCGATATCCGCGGCCATTCTCCGGGGGGAAGGCTTTCCCCCGCTGAACCATGCCAGCACGAACACGGCGGTCAGGTTAAACAGCGGGACTATGATGGCCACCAGCATGGAGGCGGTGTCCGTCCCCGCTTCCCCGCACACGCTGGCGGCAATCGGCATCGCGTAGAGGACGTAATTGCTCCGGTAGCACGCCTGGATGACGGCGCCCCGCCGGGCATTGCCCGGGACAATGCGTGGGATCACGATCATCAGCACGACGATGGACAGGATGACGCCGCCCGCACCGAAAAGCGCCACGCGGGGGTTCAGGCGGACATCCCTGTCGATATTGTAGATGTTCGTGAAGGTCAGCACCGAGAAAAAGAATATAAATATAATGCGGTTCAGCCGGCGGAAGAAAGCTTCATCCGCGTAGCCGGTCAGGCGTATGCTGTATCCCAGGCCGAGATAGATG
>ONXW01000359.1 GCA_900321915.1 uncultured Eubacteriales bacterium | reverse complement strand
CCGTTCCGTCTCCAGCCCGCAGTCCTCCACGGCGTAAACCTCCCGTCCCTGTTCCCGCAGGTATTCCCGAAGCCCCGCAAGCTCCTGCGCCGGCTTCATCAGGATAAGGTTCCGATCCTCAGTCCCGGAAAGCGATAAGAGATCGCGAAGCGCCGGAATAACGGAAAAAGATTCGTCCCCCTCCGCGATTTCCGTGCCGAGCCTTGCGGCCGCCGCGCAGAAGGACGGGACGCCGCTAACATACTCTGTCCCGATTCCATGCTCTTTCAGTATATTCCCGACATAGTGCCAGGTGCAATAGACCGTGGGGTCGCCCACGGTGAGAAAAACAACGTTCTCCCCCGCATCCAGCTCTCTCACAAGAAGTTCCGCCGCAGCTTCGTGGGCCTTTCTCCTTACGTCCTCATCTCTCACCATGGGGAAAGAAAGAGGCAGGAGCTTTTTTTCCCGCAGTCCCGCCACCGCCCCCTCGGCGATGGAAAATGCCCTGGAATCCCCGGGATCGTCACTCCTGCAGGGGAACGCGATCACCCCGCTCTCCCCGATCAGCCGCTTTGCTTTTAATGTCATCAGCTCCGGATCCCCCGGACCGACGCCCACACAGTACATTTTTCCCCGCATCCGGCACCTCCCGCTTATTACAAGAGAAATATATTCTTTTTCATTATACATCTCAAAAAGGTTTATAAAAGCCTCTCATTTCTTGCTATAATCAATATATGGGAGATGATCGACATGAAAAAGAAAACACTCTTTACCGCCGCTGCCGCGGCGGCCCTCTATATCGCGCTGCTGGTACTCCTCGCCGCCCTGGAGCGGGGGAGTCCCGGCGCGTCCATAAAGACTGTCGGCGACGCCTTCTGGTACTCCGTTGTGACCATGACAACGGTGGGCTACGGTGACGTCTACCCTGTCACGCCCGCCGGAAGGGCGGTCGGCTATGTCTTTATGCTCCTGAGCATCAGTGTCCTGGCCGCCGTCATCTATTCTGTCGGAAGCCTGCTGCGGACAAAGCTCCTGCCCGCTCTCCGCATGGAGTTCGCGCACGGAAAAACCTGCTGTGTTTTTTCAGAGCTGAATGACGCGTCCGCGGCCCTCGCCCGCAATCTCCTGGAAAATGACCCCGCCCGCCGCATTATCTTCTGCAATGTGCGGGATGACCAGCCCGACTCCATATCCGCCGGCCCAAAGCAGGCCCTCCTCCTCTCGGCGGGCGTTCCGGAAACTGTCCGGAACACGGCCGGTTCGGGGATGCAGTACGCGGACAGGGTGACGGTTTTCCTGATGTCGGAAAAAATATCCGTCAACCTGGAAGAGGCGCGGTCCCTGTCGGACTTCCCCATCCGCGTCTTCTGCCGCGGAACAGAGGGCGCTTCCTCAGGCGTAAGGTTCTTTGACGACGCCGTGTGCTGCGCGAGGCAGTACTGGCAGGAACATCCGCTTTCCCCGGACGACAGGATTATTCTCCTTCTCGGGGATGGCCGCGTCGCGGAAGCTCTCCTGAACCAGGCCGTCAATGTGAACTGCCGGACTCCCTTCTCCGCTTCCGCGTACCATCTTTTCGGGGACTGGACAGAATACTGCGACTGCCATCCCGAGCTGGCAAGGGTTTTCTATGTCAATGAGACCCGTGAGGGCGCAGACTCCCTGATCTTCCACAGCGATTCCTGGAGCCGCCGCCGTGAACTCCTGGAACAGGCCGACCGCATCATCTGCTGCGGCGACAGCCCGGAAGAAAACACGGAATGTGTGCTGCGCATCCAGAAGAACTTTCCTGTCCGCGCGGAGATCCACTTTGCTGGTTCCTGCAGCTTTCCCGGCGCGGTATCCTTCGGCGGGAAAGAAAAGCTGTACACCGAGGAGCTGGTGGTGGGAAACGCGCTGGACAGAAGGGCCCGCGCGCTGCATGAGGCCTACTGTGCTTCTGCCGGCACACCGCAGCCCTCCTGGGAGGAGCTTCCCCTGTTTCTCAGGGATTCCAACCGGGCCGCGGCGGACGCGATCCTTACCAGGATCCGTATCCTGCTGCCGGAGGATTCCCCCTCGGAGATAACCCCGGAGATCTGCCGCAAAGCCTTCCTGCGCTGGGAATCCTCCCCGGACAAAAAGCCTTACCGGCAGAATGAACACGAGAGATGGCTCCGCTTCCACTGCCTCTACAACTGGCGGTACGGGGAAGCCAGGGATGACGTCCGCAGGATCCATCCCCTCCTCGTATCCTTCGATTCGCTTCCGGAGGAAGCGCAGGCAAAAAACGACGACGTATGGAGACAGCTTGGCACCCTGTATCCGCAGGATACTGCCAGATTACCCGTGGAGAAATAACGATGCTTAATCCTCTGTCCATCACAATGGTTCTCTTAGTGACCGCCTGCTTTGCCGCCGCCCTCCTCAACCTGGCGGCGCAGAACAGGCTGCGCGGCACGGTCACCGGGGCCGCCATCACGGCGGCAGTCCTCACCGGGGCTGTATTTTACGGCGCGGGCTATGCCTGGACCCTGGGCTTTTCCTTTGAAGCCCTGTTCCGCGCTCTGCTCGCCCTGTGCCGCATGTTTGCCGGAGTCAATGACTTCGCCTCCGTCCAGGCGTCCCCGCTGCTCTGCCGCGCAGGCGGAAGGGCTTTCTTCTGGTTCGGCCATTTCTGCGCTTTTTATGTGACAGCCAGCGCGGCAATCTCAACGCTGGGAGAAAAACTCCTGCGCCGCATCCGGGCAACCCTCCTGCGCCGCGGAACCCTGACGGTGATCTACGGGCTCAACCCGGACTCTCTGTCATACGGCAGGCGGACAGCCGGCCAGAGGCACCGGTCGGTCCTGTTCGTGGACCCGGACGGAAACACCGGCCTGGAAACCTCCGTCTCCTCCACGGGAGCCCTGCTTGAAAAAAGCGCCAGCGCCCTCGGGCCGGACCGCAGGTTTCTCAGGCACATCAATATGACTCCCGGAAGCCGGAGGCTGGATCTCGCGGCGCTCCACAGAGACGGCAGGAAGAACGCGGCCTACGCGGTACGGTTCCTGGAAACCCTGCACGAAGCCGGCATCCGGCCGGACCAGGTGAGCGTCATCGTTTCGGGCATCCCGGAAAATGCTCCCGGGATCCTTCTTCCGGGCGCGTCATACTGCAGCCATCTCCTCACCTTCGACGACTACGAGCTCACGGCGAGGCTCATCACCAAAAACCACCCGCCCGCGGACCGCATAAGCTTTGACGCCCGTGGACGCGCCGAAGAGAACTTCCACGCCGTGATCCTGGGATACGGGAAGATGGGCCGCGCCATCCTCTCCCGCCTGATATGCTGCGGGCAGTTCTGCGGCAGCACCTTCCGGGCGGATATCTTCGACCCGGCCGCGCAGAACGGGTTCCTGCACGAGCATGAGCTGCTCCGCCGGTATGACATCCGCTTCCACAGGGCGGACGCGCGGAGCGACGAGTTCTACGCTTTCCTGGAGGAGAACGCGGGGAAAATCAGTATCATCGCCGTCTGCACCGGGGACAGGAATGCAAACCGGGAAATCGCGGACGACCTGGACAGCTGGTTTGCCTTCGGGCGGAAGCTCCCCATGATCATCCAGGCAACCGGGGACGGCTACATTTGCCAGGATGAACAGCACAGGCGGACCGAATGCGAAAATATCTATGAGAGCGGCCTCCCGGACGTCAATATGCTGGACGCCATGGCGATGCAGGTCAACCATATCTACCGCACGGGCAGCTCAAAGACCGCGGCGCAGGAATGGGAGGAATGCGATTATTTCAGCCGTGCCAGCAGCCGCGCCAGCGCGGACTTCTATCCCGCCATGCTGCGGGCCGCCCACACAACCCCGGAAAAAGTCCTGGCCGGGGACTGGCCGCCGGATGAGGAAACCCTGGAAAACCTGGCGGTCACGGAGCATATGCGCTGGTGCGCTTTCCACTATGTGATGGGATTTACCGCGATGCCGGATGAGGTGTACGAGGAAAGGGCAAGGCAGTATCTGGAGGAGAAAGAGCGGACCGGAAAATCCGGCGTCCGTATCGGCAGGGATATGGAGAACCACATGCATGCCTGCCTCATCCCCTGGGAAGAGCTGGACGCTCTTTCGGAGAAGGAAAACCGGATCACCGGGGGAAGCATCGATTACAAACAGATGGACCGGGACAACGTGCTCGTTATCCCGAAGGTCCTGGCTGCCATGAAGTCCGCCAGTGAGGGGCAGATATGAACGAATATGCCTTTGACGCATTTATAAGCTACAGCCACCGGGATTTGAAGTGGGGAAAATGGCTGCAGCGGAAGCTGGAGACCTTCCCCATCCCGAAGGATATGGCAAAGGACGGCAGGAATACCTCCCGTTTCAAGGTTTTCCGCGACCAGACGGATCTGGCCGGCACGGAGCTGGGGGAAGCCCTCCGGAAGGAGCTCTCCGCCTCGCGGTGGCTGATTGTCATCTGCTCGCCGGCGAGCGCCGCCTCCTCCTGGGTCAATGACGAAGTCCTCGCCTTTCAGGAGATGGATAAGGCCAATTGCATCATCCCCTTCATTGTGGACGGGGAGCCGGAAAGCGAAAACCCGGACCTGGAGTGCTATCCCCCCGGCCTGAGGAACCTGGACGGCCGCCACATGCTCGGGGCAAATGTGAAGGAGATCGGAAAGGACAAGGCTTTCCTGAAGCTTGTCTCCATCCTGCTGGATGTCCGCTTCAACCGCCTTGTGGACCGTGAGAAACAGAGACGCAGAAGGACTGCCCTTATCACCGGCAGCATCCTCGCCGCTGTCTCCGCCGTGATCATCGGCCTTACCCTGCGCAACGCCGTGATCTCGAAACGGAACCACGAGCTCTCCTACGATATCTATGTCGCGGCCCTGGAGCGGGGATTCCAGTACGGGGCCGAACTGGAGGATAATCTCCAGGCGGTGGACGTAAACCTTCTGACCGCCTCCGCAAACGAGGGAAATACGGATGCCATCCTCCTGCTGGGATCCTGCTGGCTGAACGGCTGGGGATGCGAAAAGAATGAGGAAGAAGCCTTGCGCTGGTACCGGAAGGGTGCCGAGGCCGGGGACGCGAAATGCATGATCTCGCTGGGGAACTGCCTGCAGTTCGGGCACGGAACGGAAGAAAACCCGGAGGAAGCATTTTCCTGGTATCTCCGCGCGGCGGAAGCCGGCGATCCCTACGGGATGGTCACTGCCGGCTACGCCTATGAAGGGGGGATCGGCACGGAGACGGACCCGGAGAAAGCATTTACCTGGTATAACAGGGCCGCGGAAGCAGGCTATGACGAGGGCATGATGCAGACGGCCCGCTGCTGCCGCGACGGCATCGGCTGTGAGCCCGACCGGGAGAAGGCGTTTTCCTGGAACCTGAAGCTTGCGGAGCTGGGCAACACGGACGCCATGTACAATACCGCCCTCATGTACCAGCACGGCTACGGCACGGAAGAAAACCCGGAGCAGGCTTACGCCTGGTACCGGAAGGGCGCCGAGGCGGGGGACGCCAAATGCGCCTATTTTACAGGCTGGTGCACGGAGAACAGCTACGGCACAAAAGACGCGGCGCTGGAATGGTACAGAAAGGCCGCCGAACTGGCGGAATCCGCCGGCGATGACGAAGTGGCCAAAGCCGCGGCCGGGGAGGCGGAAAGGCTGGAGAAAGACGGAAAGTGACCTGATATTCCCCCTCGTCTGACAACCCGATGATATCTGTTTTGTCATTGACAGACCGGCTGACATCATTTTCAAGGCCCGAATATACAGATAAGATTATAGGTGAAGTACAGACCCCCGATGAATAAACAATATTTCATCCAAGGAGGAATACCATGAAAAACATCTTTTCTATTCGCCTGAAAAAGAAAAAAGCCTTTGCCTGCAGTCTCCTGTGCATTATACTCACTCTCTCCGCTGCCGGGGTTTCCTTTGCCGGCCAGTGGATACATGACGGCTACGGCTGGTGGTACCGGAACTCCGACGGTTCCTATCCGCACGGAGGGGTCGTCACTATCGACGATCAGCGCTACGCATTTGACTCCAGCGGATATCTCATGACCAACCGGTGGGCCGAGACGGCCAGCGGGCACTGGTTTTACTGCACATCCAGCGGCGCCCTGGCAAAAAACCAGTGGGTCGGCGATTATTATCTGGGCAGCAACTGCGTGATGCTGACCGACACCTGGGTCGGTGATTACTATGTGGACTCCAGCGGAAAATGGGTCCCCGGCAAGCAGAAGGCTTCCTCTTCTTCCAACTCCGGCCAGTACAGCCAGAGCGGCGGTAACAGTACATCCACCCGCCGGAACTGGATATACGGCAAGTACACCAACATCGACCAGTCAGGCTTCTGGAAAGACCACTACGTAAACCTGACCGTATCTTATGATTATGGCGGCTATAACAGCACGGCAGCGTTCGCTCTCTTTGAGCCGAACGGTTATGTCATGTACAGTTATTACGATCCTGTCAATCCGAGCGGAGATACCCTGAGCTTTGCCGGCTACTCCAAGGGCACCTACACAGCAGTCAGCGAAAAGTCCGCCCATAAAGGCTACACACTGGAATATGACGGTGAGGATACTATCATTCTGGACTGGGAGAATGTCAGCTGGAATCCGGACAAACAAGGCATACTTATCTTCAAGAGAGTCGAAGTTTACTATCCCGATACCGATTCCTTCACCTTCCGGAACAGTTCGGGCAGCAGCTCAGGCAGCAGCTCAGGCAGTTCTTCCGGCAGCAGTTACAGCGGCACCAATCCCTTCGGCAATAACAAGGTCACTGTAAGCGATGAATACGCAGACGAAGATGTTGCTACGGTCACGGTAACTACCAGCGGTTACTGAT
>ONXW01000281.1 GCA_900321915.1 uncultured Eubacteriales bacterium | reverse complement strand
TGTTTGTGATCGGTATACTCCAGTTCCCAGATATCTTTGTCCAGCTTTGCCTGGGCGGAGACGATCTTACAGCAGTCGATGACGCTTCCGCCTCCCACTGCCAGGATAAAGTCGATGTTCTTTTCCTTTGCCAGAACAGCACCTTCCTGCACCTTCGCGTAGGTCGGGTTGGACATGATTCCCGAGAACTCTGTCACGGTCTTTCCGGCATCCTTCAGGATGCCCATCAGTTCATCATAGATGCCGTTCTTTTTGATGGAACCGCCGCCATAAGCGAGCATGACGTTCGGCCCGACCTCGGCAAGTTCGGCTGCCAGGTTGTCTGCGGCCGCTTTCTCGCCGAAATATACTTTGACCGGATAACTGTATGTAAATGTATTCATGATTTCCTCCTGCCTGGTAAAATGGCCAAAGTCCGCCGGATGATATACATCTTCGTAGCGGACGTTTGGGTAATTGTTATTTACAGATTCTTCGCAAAGAACGGAAGGATATAGTCGAATGCTTCCGACACGAACGGAGCAAGATCGTACATATCAAAGTGACTTGCCTCAGGGATGACATGCATTTCTTTATTCTCGCCGGGGACTGCTTCAAAGATCTCGGTCGAGGAAGGTCTTGACCAGGCATTCTCGCCGCTGATCACGCAGTATGGCTTCTGCATGCCCTTCATGATCTCGGTCACGTTGTATTTAATCAGCTCCAGCTGGCTCCAGGCAACGACCTGATTGGACCATCTGGGGTGAGTTCCACGGCTGGAGTAGTAGTAAGCCGCTCCTTCATCAAATGCTCTGGGCATGAAGTTGAGATACATCAGATCGCCCTCGCCCTTGTCATAGGCTTCTTTGGCTGCTTTCACTTCCTCCTCCGGTTTGAAGAATCCCATCATCGGGGATGTGGCGATATTGGAAATGGCAGGGACGATTGCTGTGATGGCCTTCAACCTGGATTCCTTAACACCCGCCACAGACATATAGGAACCGGAACCGCAGATGCCGAGGCCCCCGATCCTGCTCTGATCTACATAGGGCAGGCTGCAGAGATAATCGACAGCGCCTTCAATATCGCTTTCCTTGACATCGGGAAGCTCCTGTCCGCGCGGCAGTCCTTCGCTTTCTCCGAAGTAGGCTCCGTCAAATACCAGCGTGACATATCCGGCTTCCGTCAGCCGCTCAGCATAGACCGATTGCGCCTGCTCCTTTACGGAGAGCATCGGGCCGGTGATGACGATGGCCGGGTAGTTTTTGCTCAGATCGAATCCATCCGGAAGGCGGAGAAGTCCCGCCAGTCTGAGTCCGAGCTCTTTATTCATAAAAACGACTTTCTGAGTATCCATCGTATTTCTCCTTTTCTGTTTCGTTCTCTTCTTACGTTCTGTAATCAATGCAGATCCTTCAGCTGCTTATATGACAACCTGTCCTGCGCATGGCAGCTTTTTACCACTCGTATTCCGGTGCCAGCAGTTTCATCAGCTCTTCATCGTGATGATGCGCCAGATAAGTCTCATCATCAAGGATCATTACCGCGCCGCTCTCTCTAGTGTAGGGTTCCCATTCGTCTATTCCTTCCTCTGAAGGGACGCCATCTCTTGCAAAGGACGCCCACAGACCGGAAACCGTTGTGGCCAGTTCCGTATCGTCGGATACGTTGTTGAAGACATAGGGGATCTCCGCGCCGTGATAGGATCCCGTTTCCCCGTTCTGTTTAGTGAAGACATAGCTATAGACCGGGGCGCCTTCCTGATCAGCCTTGTGCGCCGTGATCTTCAGAATGGGAAGTCTGAGGAGCGTATCCACATTTTCCGCGTCTTCAGGATCCTCATTGGGATAAGCATTGGTAAATGCTTCCTTCGCCTCATCGCTCATGTCGCCATGCCGGAGCAGTTCCGCCATAAAATAGTTCCATTCATTCAGGTTGGAGCCGATCAGCAGCGGATACTCTGCCGCCGCTTCCGCAAAGCCATTCTCCTGCACCGGCTGCTGAGGAAGGAAATCCCCCTCCACGACCGGTTCCCATTCAAAGGCATAACCTGTTCCGATAGATACCGGGATCCGGTACTTTTCGGCAATCTCTGTCTGTGCTTCTGCCGCGGCTGCCTGCAGATCACCATAGGAGATCTCTTGGATCTTTTCGATCTCCTCAGGATCGATCCCCAACTTTTCGATAATCGCTGCGCCAAGATCTGCACTCGCTTCCTCTTCCGCGAAGCTTACACCCATGCCTTCCGTCGCACCGGACTCCATGATTCCTTTCTGGAAAAGGCCTTTTGCATAGGGGCTGCTCATCAGTGCCAGCACCTTCGCACCGCCGCCGGATTCTCCGAACAGGGTCACG
>ONXW01000397.1 GCA_900321915.1 uncultured Eubacteriales bacterium | reverse complement strand
TTCCTCCGGAATCGCCTGCTTCTCTCTCCTCATTTTCCTGAACATATACCGTACTCCTCTCCGTGCCGCCGCGCCGAAAGCCGCCGCATCAGTATCTTTTCCCCCATTATACAGGAAAAGCGGATTAGAAGCACCTTTCTCTGCGTTCTTTTCTGCACTGCTCGATATGGCCGCAGCGATAGCAGAGTTCGTTGTCGCAGGCCCCGTCCTTTTCAAAATAAGACAGGATGTTGTTTACCGTCGTCTCCGCGATGTTGTTAAGAGCTTCCTCCGTCAGAAATGCCTGATGGGAAGTGACAATCACATTGGGCATCGAAATCAGGCGGGAAAGCAGGTCATCGTTCAGGATGTGGCCGGAGCGGTCCTCGAAAAAGATATCCGCCTCCTCCTCATAAACGTCCAGGCAGGCCGCCCCGATCTTCCGGGATTTGATGCCGTCAAGCAAAGCTTCCGTGTCCACGAGTCCGCCCCGGGACGTATTGATGACAATAACGCCCTTTTTCATGCTGTCAATTGCATCCGCGTTGATCATGTGCCTCGTCCCGTCGGTCAGGGGGCAGTGCAGGGAAATGATGTCGCTTGTGCGGAAGAGTTCCTCCAGCGTCACATACGTGATGCCGCTGTCCTTTGCCGGAAACTGGTCATAGGCGATAACATTCATGCCAAAACCGCGGCAGATATCAATGAAAATCCGCCCGATCCTGCCGGTGCCAATCACACCCGCGGTCTTTCCGTGCAGATCAAACCCTGTCAGGCCGTTCAGGGAAAAGTTGAAATCTCTCGTCCGGTTATATGCCTTGTGGATGCGCCTGACAGATGTCAGCAGCAGCGCCATGGCGTGCTCCGCCACCGCGTAGGGCGAATAGGCCGGAACATGGACGACATGGATTTTTCCGTACGCGGCCCGGACATCCACATTGTTGTAGCCCGCCGAACGGAGCGCAATCAGCTTCACTCCCAGTTCATAAAGCCTGTCAATCACTTTCCCGTTAACATCGTCATTGACGAATACGCACACCGCATCACAGTCAGCGGCAAGTTCGACAGTATCTTCATTCAGCTTTGTTTCGAGAAACCTGAACCGGACATCATGCTGCTGCCCGTAATGCTCAAATGAAGGCTTATCATAGGCCTTCGCATCGTAAAACGCGACTCTGATCATAAGAACACCTCCCCTTGTGCTGATCAGATTATACATACAATATGCCGGGATGTCTGTATCCACAGATACAGAACAGGGCTTGTCGGTACAAAGCAATCGGACGGGCAGGCACGGCGGCAGCTCTCCGGCCGTATCGCGCAAAAAAGAGGACAAGCCATAAAGACTTGTCCTCCTCCGAAAGCCGAATAAAACTATCAGCCGAAATATCTCTTCAGAAGGCCTGCGAATGCCTTTCCGTGTCTGGCCTCGTCGCGTGCCATCTCATGGATGGTGTCATGAAGGGCATCCAGGTTGTACTTCTTGCAGAGCTTTGCAAGATCTGTCTTGCCTGCGGTTGCGCCGTTCTCAGCGTCCACACGCATCTGCAGGTTCTTCTTGCTGCTGTCGGTCACAACCTCGCCGAGAAGCTCAGCGAACTTCGCAGCATGCTCAGCCTCTTCCAGTCCTGCCTTCTCCCAGTACATTCCGATCTCGGGATAGCCTTCACGGAAAGCAACCCTTGCCATGGCCAGGTACATGCCGACCTCGGAGCACTCACCCTCGAAATTGGAGCGGAGTCCGGCAATGATCTCTTCCTGCACTTCCTTCGGAACATCCTCGCCGAACACTTTGCCGACGCCGACAACGTGCTCGGAAGCCCAGGTCAGTTCTTCCTTCATCTCGGTGAACTTCTCACCGGGAACCTTACATACCGGGCACTTCTCCGGCGGCTCCGGACCCTCATGAACATAACCGCATACCGGGCAAACCCATTTCTTCATATCGCAAACCTCCTTGATAATATAGTATTTTTGATACTCTGATTATCATGGAAACAGCATTTGTTAGTCAATACAAACACCCTTCGCGGAGGTAAGCTTCATCCATCTCTGACGGGTTTTCATCGCCACCGCCCGGGAAGCCGGCGCGGCTGCCCTATATCAGGTCTCCGGCGGCCAGGTCTTGGAAAAATGCATGTAGGCGGGGTCTTCCTTCCAGGAGCCGCCCCAGGTCCAGCCGTGCTGTACAAAGAGCTGGTAGCACAGGTCATTCTGGTCAATTTTATGGGCAAATGACTTCGTCCGGTCCGCATAGGCCGCTCCCGCCGCGGGATAGCAGCCGCTTCCGTCGGTAAATACCGTCGGGTTGTAGAGCGGGTTGATGTCGATGGCCAGTCCCTTGCCGTGCAGGGAAAGATCCGTCGTCCCTTCAATATAGCGGAAATTGAAGCTTGAGGAATTGTTGGCAACACTGGAGGTCTCGTCGCTTGCGCCGTACTCATCTATGAGACGCACGCTCTCGATGGGGTATTTCGCGTCGTAAAGGCCGCTGAAGATTTCCAGCAGGTCCTGGGCCAGGTCTGTGCCGCAGATCACCTCACCCACATGGGTCTGGCCGTCAAAACCATAGTAAAGTACCCGCACATAGCGGAGACGGTCAAGTGACACAGTGCATCCGTTCGCGTAGGATTTCCCCTGGATACGGGCGAACACCGCATCGTCGATGGGCTGGGCGCTGAAAAATGCCTGCTTCCCGACAGAATTTACGGTATCCTGGGAAACCACGGACCCGCCGCTGTACTGCGCGCGGAGATCCGCCGCCGTATTCTGTGCCTGGGGCTGGCCGGCTTCGGATGTGCCTGCTGTTCCGGCTGCGCCTGCCGCCCCGGAACCTGTCATGCCGGCAGTTCCCACCTGGGCCGCATCCGCTCCCGCCTGCGCTGCCTGCGCCTGCTGAGCGGCGATCATCGCTGCCGCATCCGCGGAGGAAAGTCCTGCCA
>ONXW01000389.1 GCA_900321915.1 uncultured Eubacteriales bacterium | reverse complement strand
TTATCATCGCGGCGGTCACCTTCGTCATCTGCCTGGGCGGCATACGCCTGGGGGAAGTTTTCGGCACCCGGCTCTCGGGCAAGGCCTCCATTCTGGGCGGCGTCATCCTTATCGCCATCGGGCTGGAGATCTTCCTCACGGGGACGGTATTCAGGTAGGACGCGGACAGGGCATATTTCCCGGACTGTACATGTAAATAAACAGGACAGGATACCGTGACGGCATCCTGTCCTCTTTGTTTTCTTTATTTCAGCACAACCTTCTTGAAGTTCTTCTTTCCTCTCTTGAATACCAGGCCGTCCCCGGCAAACTGCGCTTTCGTGAAGGATGCCCTGATATCCCTGCACTGGGTGCCGTCCACGGAAACGCCGCCCTGCTCCACGTTCCTTCTGGCATCGGAGCGGGAGGTGCAGAGGCCGGACTTCTGGAGTACGGAAAGGATGTCGATGGCATCGTCCTGGAAATCCTCCTCGGAAAGCTCCGTGGTCGGGATCTCCGCGTCCGCGCCGCCGGCAAAGAGCGCTTTTGCGGCAGCCTGGGCTTTCTCAGCCTCCTCCTCGCCGTGAACCAGCTTGGTCAGCTCATATCCCAGGATCTCTTTCGCGGTGTTCAGCTGGCTGCCTTCCCACTTATCCATCTCGTCGATCTGCTCCAGCGGCAGGAAGGTGAGCATGCGCAGGCACTTGAGGACATCGGCGTCGCCGACATTTCTCCAGTACTGGTAGAATTCGTAGGGCGTGGTCTTGTTCGGATCCAGCCACACGGCGCCGCTGGCGGTCTTGCCCATCTTCTTGCCCTCAGAGTTGAGGAGCAGGGTGATGGTCATGGCGTGGGCGTCTTCTCCCAGCTTCCTGCGGATAAGCTCTGTGCCGGCCAGCATGTTGGACCACTGGTCGTCGCCGCCGAACTGCATGTTGCAGCCGTACTTCCTGTACAGCATATAGAAGTCGTAAGCCTGCATCAGCATGTAGTTGAACTCCAGGAAGGTGAGGCCCTTCTCCATTCTCTGCTTATAGCACTCCGCCGTCAGCATGCGGTTGACGGAGAAGTGGGCGCCGATATCGCGCAGGAATTCCACGTAGTTTAAGTCTAGCAGCCAGTCGGCGTTGTTGACCATCATCGCCTTGCCCTCGCCGAACTCGATGAAGCGTGACATCTGCTTCCGGAAGCAGTCGCAGTTGTGCTGGATTGTCTCCACCGTCATCATCTTCCTTAAGTCCGTGCGGCCGGAGGGGTCTCCGATCATGCCGGTGCCGCCGCCCACCAGGGCGATGGGCTTGTTGCCCGCCATCTGGAGGCGCTTCATCAGGCAGAGCGCCATGAAATGGCCGACGTGGAGGCTGTCCGCGGTCGGGTCAAACCCGATGTAGAAGGTGGCCTTCCCGTTGTTTACCATCTCCCTGATCTGTTCCTCATCGGTTACCTGGGCAATCAGGCCGCGGGCAATCAGTTCTTCATAGATTTTCATTTGTTTTCCTCCCGGATTTCCATCAGTTATGAACACGAAACGGGCCTATACCCGTCCTCCCTAAAGGACGGGCATAAGCCCGTGTTACCACCTTTATTCACAGACAGCTCACACTGCCTGCCTCAGCGGGTTTCCTGCATCCTGCCGCAAAACCCTGTGCTGTAACGCGCACCGGACGCCGCAGCCTATGTCTCCTTCTCAGACAGCAGCCTGACTGTATGCTGTCCTCAGGGATACACTCGGTGCGGGGCTCCGGGATGTATTCGTCCCCCGTGGTGCACGCGCCTCTCACCTGCCGGCCGCTCTCTGTGTGCCCTGCGGAAGCTTACTTCTTCCCTTCCAAGCCTTTACTCATGCCATTATATGGGGCAAAACCGGCACTGTCAAGTATACTTTTTACGCTTCCTGTGCCAGCGCGGCTTCCACCGCATGCGCGAGCTGGTCGCCGCAGGATGTGCCGCGGCCCGCGCAGTCATTTCCCTTAAGGAGATCGGCGATATGCCGGGCGTCAGCGCCTTCCACCAGCTTGCCGATGGCCTTCAGGTTTCCGTTGCAGCCTCCGAGGAAGCTCACATTGTGAAGCTTGCCGTCCTCGATTGTAAAAGTGATTTCCCGGGAACATACGCCCACCGGCCTGTATTTATAAGATGCCATAGTATCATTCCTTTCCTGTTTTTTCTTCTGCATTCTACAACTTTTTCCCCGTCCTGCATAGGGGTTTTTCCGCGGAATGTATGCTTTAGTGTACGAAAAGTGCGCATCTGCCCTCAGGACGTTCCGCCTCCCGGACTG
>ONXW01000403.1 GCA_900321915.1 uncultured Eubacteriales bacterium | reverse complement strand
TGTTACCGCAGCGTCGTCTGGGGTTCTGAAAAGACCTGGCTGTTTGCCTATGATCCGGCCGTCTTCGGAAAAACAGAAGTGGTCAGCATGTGGGGGTTCACCGATGTCCGCCGCAGCTGGAACTGGAAAGGTTTTGAGAATCAGAAGATCAGTCTGGCCGTCTTTTCGAATGCAGATCAGGTGGAACTGTATATCAACGGAAAACTGATCGACACAAAAAAAGCCGGGGAAGCTCTTGCCGTAGAAAAGCTCCCCCTCAGCTTTGTATTTGATGCTGTTTATGAACCTGGTGAAGTGACTGCGGTCAGCTATAAAGACGGAAAAGAAATATCACGGGATCGCATCCGTACCACCGGACCGCTCTCTTCCATCCGTCTGGCTCCGGAAAAAACCGTTATTCGTGCAGACGGGCACAGTCTGGCCTTCGTTTCCGTACTGGCGACGGATGAGGAAGGCAGTGTCATACCGGATGAAGACATCCTTCTTGAAGCTTCGGTTTCCGGAAACGGAACCCTTCTCGGTTTCGGATCCGGCCGCCCCGTCACTTCGGAAAACTATACCAGAGGAAAATTCACATCCTTCCATGGCCGCGCCATGGCCGTGATCCGGAGCGGCTATGATGCAGGCAGCATCACCTTTACCGTGAAAGCCGCAGGAAAGGATCATCTGAAAGCATCCTGCACGATCAAAGTCACGGAGACGGTCTGAGATCCTTGCAGGATCTCACTTACAGATCGATCATGGACAGACCGGCTGCAGGAAGCAGGCGGAACGACGGTCTCATCACCGCAGAATGGATACTGCGTCGAGGATCGTCTTTTCCATGGCTTCCTCGCCGTATCTGTCGACCTGGGCTTTATCCTTCGCGCCGTGGGTGAGGCATCCCGCGCCTCCTATGCAGCCGCCGACGCAGGCCATGCCTTCGATAAAGTTTTCTTTGAGCAGGTTTTTGTTCTTCAACGTGAGGGCTTTTTTGCATTCTTCGATCCCGTCGCAGGAAACCGCGTTCAGCTCGAAACCGGTGATCTCCTGTTCCTTCAGGCCTTCGGCAACCGCATCGGCAAGTCCTCCGCTTCGCGCGAAGATCCTTCCGAAGTAGGAAGCGTTGTCCAGGACGTCTTCTTCCAGGGTTGTAATGTCGATCTCGCGGCTGTCAAACAGCGCCTGGAGTTCCTCGAAGGTGAGCACCGAGTCCACATACGGTTTTACGCTTTCGAGCTTTACTTCTTTCTTTTTCGCCGTGCACGGGCCGATAAAGACGATTTTCGCGTTGCCCGTCGTTTCCTTTATATACCTGGCGATCGTTGCCATCGGGGACAGATTGTGCGAGATGTGCTGTGTCAGCGCGGGATAGTTCTTCCTGGTATAATCGACAAAAGCCGGACAGCAGGAGCTTGTCAGAAAACCTTTTTCAGCCAGCTCCCTCGACTCCGCCTGCGCCACCATATCCGCGCCGAGAGCTGCTTCCACTACCGTATGGAAGCCGAGCTTCTTCAGTCCTGTGATTACCTGCCCGAGCTTCGCGTAGGTAAACTGACTGGATATGGACGGCGCGACGACGGCAAACAGCTTGTAGTTTTTGCCTTGCCGGCTCTTTTTAAGCAGGTCGACCACATTCAGGATATAGGACTTGTCGCTGATCGCGCCGAACGGACATTGATAGACGCATGCGCCGCAGGAGATACACTTTTCATCGTCGATCTCTGCAGCATTGTTTTCATTGATGGAGATCGCCTTGATCTTGCATGCGATCTGGCAGGGGCGTTTACGGTTGGCGATTGCGGAATAAGGACAGACCTTTGCGCACTGGCCGCATTCCACGCACTTTGTTTTGTCAATGTGCGCCACATGATTGTGGTCGAAAGAGATCGCCCCGCGTTTGCAGGCGTCCTCACAGCGATGCGCCAGGCAGCCGCGGCAGGAATCCGTGACCTCATATCCGGCGGCCGGGCACTCATCGCAGGCAATATCGATCACCTCGATCACATTCTGTTTGTCCGTACTGCCTCCCATTGCGATTTTTACACGTTCTGCAAGAATTGCTCTCTCTTTATACACACAGCAGCGCATGGTAGGCGTTTTGCCGGGAACGATGATTTTGGGAATGTCCAGGACATTTTCCAGCAATGTGTCGTTCCAGGCCTGTTTTGCCACCTCGCGCAGCACCTTGTATTTTAGATACTGCACCTTGGTATCGAATTTT
>ONXW01000384.1 GCA_900321915.1 uncultured Eubacteriales bacterium | reverse complement strand
GTGCTGCTGATGCTCTTTTCCATCGCGCTCAACTGGAGTTCCGGCATGGCGCTGGGTATGGTGAAGGAGCGCGGCCGCGCCGCGGCGAAGGCGATTCTCGCTTTTTGCGTGATTATGAACCTGGCGCTGCTGGGGTATTTCAAATACGCAGGCATGTTTGTGGAGACAGTGAATGCGCTGACGGGTGCTGACTTTGCGGTGCCGCAGATTGCACTTCCCATCGGCATTTCTTTCTTCACATTCCAGGCACTGTCGTATGTTATCGATGTGTACCGCGGCGAGTGCGCGGTGCAGAAAAATGTGCTGAAGCTGGCGCTCTATGTGTCCTTCTTCCCGCAGCTCATCGCAGGCCCGATCGTTAAGTACAAGGATATCAGCGACCAGATCGACGGCAGGAAGATGTCCCTGGAGAAGACGGCCGAGGGTATCCGCCGTTTCATCATCGGCTTCGGCAAGAAGATTCTTCTCGCAAATATGCTGGGCCGCTGCGCGGACCACATCTATGAGCTGACGCCTGCCTATATCTCCGGCGGGCTTGCCTGGACGGCGGCGCTGGCATACACTTTCCAGATTTACTACGATTTCTCAGGCTATTCCGACATGGCCATCGGCCTGGGCAGGATGTTCGGCTTTGAATTCCGCGAGAACTTCCTGCAGCCCTATATGTCCGGCTCCATCAAAGAATTCTGGCGGCGCTGGCATATCTCCCTGAGCTCCTGGTTCAGGGATTACGTGTATATCCCGCTGGGCGGAAACCGGAAGGGAACCGCCCGGACTTACATCAACCTTTTCATCGTCTTCCTGCTGACGGGCCTGTGGCACGGTGCCGCCTGGAACTTCGTGTTCTGGGGCATTTTCCACGGGTGCTTCCTGATCCTGGAGCGGGTGGGATTCGAGAAGGTGCTTCGGAAAATCGGGCCCTTCCGCTATGTCTACGCCTTTTTTGTCGCCAATACCGGCTGGGTATTCTTCCGCGCCGACAATATCCGCATGGGTTTCCAGATGCTGAAGCGCATGTTCCTGTTCTGGCAGTATCCGGTAAATGGCTACGCTGTGCGGGAGTTTCTGGATAATCACACCCTCTGCGTGATGGTGCTTTCCGTGCTCGGCATGGGCATCCTGCAGGCGCTTCTCAGGCGGATCCGCGTCGGTGACGAAAACGCGCTGGAGGCATGGGAATTTAGCTGGGGCGAGATTATTTTCCTGACGGCGGTGATGGTCCTCTCCATCATGAGCCTCGCCAGCAGCACCTATAATCCGTTCATTTATTTCCGGTTCTGATGGGGGCACGGACGATGGGAAAATGGAAGGAGCGTGTCCTTCTCGCGCTGTTTTTCCTGGCGACGGCCGGCATCTGGCTGGTCTGGCCCGCAGTGCGCGGGAATCTGGACACGACCAATTATGAGAAGAGGGAAATGTCCCCGTTCCCGGCCCTGAACCGGGGCTTTCCGGCGGCATTTGAGAGTTTTCTTGATGACCGGATGCCCTTCCGGAACCAGCTGATTTACGCAAACAGCCTGATGGACCTGAAGCTGTTCGGGACGGACACGACGGGGAAAGTGATTGTCGGAAAGGACGGATGGCTGTTCCTGAGGGACTCCTCCGACGGCAGCTCCCTGGCGGATTATAAGGGAGAAAACCTCTATTCCGAGGCGGAGCTTGCGGAATTTGCGCAGAATGTGCAGACGGCGAAGGAGTATTTCGCGTCGCAGGGCGCGGAGTTCGTTATCTACATCGCCCCGGACAAAGAGCGGATGTATCCGGAATACCTGCCGGACTGCTACGGGGCTCCCGCGGAGACGTTCATCGCGGGACAGGTAGCGGATTATCTGAGAAGCCATACCGGCGTGAAAGTTATCTGGGGCATGGATGACCTGGCGGAAGCGAAGCAGTTCTTTGGCGGAAACACAGCGGAAGACAGTGCCGGTAGCGGAATCGCTACGGCGGCGGGAGACAGCACCGGCAGCGGAAACACGCTTCTGTACTTCCCGGCCGATACCCACTGGAATCATCTTGGAGCGTACATCGGGGCGCATACACTGCTCC
>ONXW01000425.1 GCA_900321915.1 uncultured Eubacteriales bacterium | reverse complement strand
TGGGATTCTTTTTCTGGCGCTCCAGCTCAGCCTTCAGCAGCTCGCGTTCTTTCGTGCCCGGCGCCATGCTGGCTGCGGGGACATTGGCGGGATCGTGGATTTTGACAAAACCGTTCATATATAACCTCCTGTGGTATAAAGCTTATGGTATTCTGTGCTTATCAGTCTCTCGACTGTATTTATTGTAGCAGGAGCAGATTTGACGTTTTTTGCGGAAACACGCCCGGTTTTTGCCGAAACTCAGATCCGTGCCGGGACAGACATGATATACTGGAAATGCCGAAAAAATGCAGAAAAACCCGCCAAGGGCGGGAAACAGGAGAGAAAAATATGCGCGTGATTGACCTGCACTGTGACACCGTGATGCAGCTGTGGTATGCGGAACTGCGGAAGGATCCGCTGCCGCTGCGGGATACCGCCGGCACGGGACACGAGCTGATGCTGGACATTGAGAAAATGAAGAAGGGGGAGTATCTTCTCCAGAATTTTGCGATGTTTGCGGATGCCCGCTGTCCGGAGGATTTCGACGGGGAACACTTTGACTCCACATTCATGAAGGGACATACGGGGGAAGCCTCCGGGCATATGAGTCTCTGGAAGCAGGCCACGGAGATGATCCGGGTATTCCGGCAGGCCATGGCCGACAATGCGGACGCTATCCGTCAGGTCTTCACATACCGGGATATAGAGGACAATCTGAGAAATGGCATGCTTTCCGCGCTCCTCACCGTGGAGGAGGGCGGCGTCCTGGAGGGCGACCTGTCCCGGCTGGATACCCTGTACCACGCCGGCGTCCGGATGATGACCGTCACCTGGAACTACGACAATGAGCTGGGCCACCCGAACACGCCCCCGGAGGGCTTTGAGGAGGACTTCTCCCGCTTTTTCAGGTTCGTGCCGCGGACGGACAACGGGCTGACGCCCCTCGGGAAAGAGGCGGTGTACCGGATGAGCCGGATGGGCATCATCCCGGATGTGAGCCACCTGTCAGACGCGGGCTTCTTCGACGTGGCGGATGTGGTGAAGGGGCCCTTCGCCGCCAGCCGATCCACCTCCCGGTCCATCACCGGCTGCAGCAGGAACATGACGGATGAGATGATCCGCACCGTGGCGGAGCACGGCGGCATCATCGGCCTGAACTACTGCCCGGCCTTCGTCATGGAAGCCGCCCGCGCCGAAGACTGTTATATGACTCTGGAGGGCCTTGCCCGCCATGCCCGCCATATCATGAACAAAGGCGGCCGGGAAGTTCTTGCCCTGGGCAGCGACTTCGACGGCATCGCCCCGGTGAACCTGGAGATGGCGAATGCCTCCGAAGTCCAGAAGCTTGCCGGATACCTGGAGCGGGCGGGATTTACCGCGGAAGAGATCGAGGGGATCTACTGGAAAAATGCCATGCGCCTCTACAGGGAAGTGCTGTGAGGGGGAGGTTTTGTTAAATTTCTTTGTCCGGGCCGTGCGGTTTCCCCTGGGCCGGCAACTGAACGGCCGCATCCAACTTGCCCCCCTCACTCCTTCACAAACCACACATTCAGGTCCACCGGCCCGCTCACGCCGTCCGCGGTTCCCTTCTCGCTGTACTGCCACCAGGTGAAATGATAGGGGGTCTGGGGGCGGGAGGAGTAGTCGGCGTACCAGATGGGATACTCTGTAAGCCGCGACAGGTCAAAATAATAATCTTCCCAGATCATATTGCTGTAGATGCCGGGTTCATACCCGGCTTTTTCTATGTAGTCGCAGAAAGCGGCCGCGTTCGCTGTAAACTGCTCTCCAGTGACATTGTCCGTGCGGGCAATATCATCCCGGATGGTTTCCGGGTCGAAGATGACGGGGAGGTCCAGCGGGAACCTCCCGCCCGGAGCGGCCGCGTCAGACCCAGCAGCTTTCGCCCCGGACACCGCGGAAGCAGCCTTTCCCAGCAGTTCCGTCACGAATGCCGCCTCCTCCACCGCCTCAGCCTCATTCACGGCCTGGGAGAAGACATAGACCCCGACCTTGAGGCCGGCAGATTTCGCGGCTGTGAGGTTGGAAAGCGCGCGCTCGTCCTCCCTGAGGGAACCGGCG
>ONXW01000383.1 GCA_900321915.1 uncultured Eubacteriales bacterium | reverse complement strand
CGGGTTTTTCTTCCCTTTGAGCGGGGGAATTTCCCGTCCGGACGGGGCGCGGAGGGAACCGGCCTGGGCCTTGCTATCGTAAAAGACCTTGTGGAAGCCCTGCAGGGAAGTGTCCGGTGCGACAGCCGTCCCGGGCAGGGAAGCCTTTTTACCGTCCGCATTCCCCAGAAAGTGCAGGATCCGGAACCCATCGGCTCCCGGGAACACTGGTCGAATCTCCAGGCGCCGGCGGAGACATTTGACAGCATCATCGCCCCGGACGCGCGGGTCCTGGTGGTGGATGACAATGAATACAACCGGCAGGTGATGTGCACGCTGCTGAAGCCCACTCTGATACAGACGGATGATGTGGAGAGCGGCAGGGAAGCGCTGGAGATGCTGGAGATAAGGAAGTATGACCTGATTCTCATGGATATCATGATGCCGGAGATGAACGGTCCGGAAACGCTCCGGATCATCCGGGAGGAGCATCTGGCGGACAATACGCCTGTGGCGGCCCTGACGGCCGATGCCCTCGCCGGCACAAAGGAACGGCTGATGAATGCGGGATTCTCGGATTACCTCGCCAAGCCCGTCAGCATGAAAGAGCTGGGCGGCCTGCTGATCAAATACCTGGGAGACCGGGTCCGCCTGATAAGGGATCCCTCCTTTGAGAAGCTTACCGAAGATGAAGCGTCCCATCTGAAGGATATCCTTCTACCGATGCATATCCATCTGGAGGATACGCTGGAGCTGGACGGGGGTTCTGTTGACAGCCTGCGCATGCGGGCGGAGCATTTCCTGCAGTACGGGGAAGAACTGGAAAAGCTGTCCGAAACCACGGAAGACTTCCTCCGGGAGGACCTCTTTCACTTTGTGCATTCCCTGAAATCCGCCGCCCGCAGTATCGGCGCCAGGGACCTGGCGGAGCTGGCCGCTTTCATGGAGCGGCACCGGGAAGATACCAGCCTGAATGAGCTGATGATTCCGGCGCTCGCAAAAGAATACCGGACGGTCCGGGAAGGAGAGAAACTGCTGCTCACAGAACTCAGCCGCAGAAATGAGGAGCGACATGACGAATAAGATACTAATCGTGGATGACGACCGCAATACGCTGGATATGATGGTACAGGCCCTCCGTCCGTTCTATGACGTCCTGGCGGCGGATTCGGGCGCTGAGGCCCTGCGGCTTCTGGACCCGGACGCCCTCCCGGACCTGATTCTTCTGGATATCGACATGCCGGGGATGGACGGATATGAAACGCTCAGGCGCCTGCGGCAGACCAGCGCCCTGAAGCAGGTTCCCGTCGTATTTCTGACAGGGCTCACAGATGAAAACGCGGAGATGCAGGGACTGGAGCTGAACGTCCTGGACTATCTCAAAAAACCTGTGGGCATGCGGGTCCTGCTGATGCGCATCCGCCATTATCTGAACATTTCCGCCGCGCGCAGGGAAGTGGGAACACTTGACAAGTCGCTGCTCTCATCCCTTCCCGAGGCTCTGACCGGACGGGAACAGGAGGTTGCCGATCTTATGGCCCAGTTCCGTTCCGACCGGGAGATCTCGGAGATGCTGAATATCTCTATGCCCTACACAAAAAAGCTGGTTGGCATCGTAAAAGATAAACTCGGCCTGGAAAAGAGGGGAGATATCAGGAAGTATCTCCGGACATGACAGTCCCGGCTGAAACGGATGATAAGTAATAAGACCCGGAAATGGCGAAAACCATTTCCGGGTCTTTCCTTATAATGATGCAGTCAGATGGTACACTGCGCTTCCGGCACCGGCTCTGTGGCGGGCTGCCGGGGGCATTTACCAGTTATAGTGGGAAATATCTTTCGTTTCCAGTTCGTCGCTGCTGTTGTCGTAGCTTTCCCCGCTGTTCTTCGTTATGTTGTACTCCCGGTCGACGAAGGGGTTGTTGCCGCTTGAGGAGCCTGTGTCGGTATACTCATCCTCATCATCCGTCACGCTGATGGTGTAGGCGGCATCCGGATAATATTCGGTGATTTTTTTCAGTGTGATGCAGTTATCGCCGCTCTCAAGCCAGCTGGTATTCCTCCAGTAGATCTTGATGGTGCTCTTGCCGTTATACGTCATCCGGTAGGTATCGCCGGTAAGGGCGCTTCTCAGATACGCGCTGCCCTGTCCCAGGTAGTATCCGTAGAGGACGTCGCCGGACGGGTCCCAGGAGTCGTAGAGATCGTAATTATTTCCTCCCAGATCGTAGATGGAGAAGTAGAACATGGCGTCGCTGCCGAAGTCATTGTCATAGTTTACGTGCATCTGCACGCAGTGATGGTTGTTGAAGCCCGCCTGGTCCGTGTTCTCATAATATCCGTAGATCCATCCGCTGGTGATGTGGGAGCTCGCCGCCCCGCTGTATTCGAGCTGGCTGTTGTCCTTGCGGTAGCTCTCGTATCCGGGAATCCATTCACCGTCGGAGCCCACATAGTAGCCGTCCGGCGTCCATGCGTCGGTCAGCATCCGGCCGTTCGAGCCGAGATAATAATTGCCGGCCCACTGGTCTTTCGCGACCCGGCCGTCTGAGAGGCAGTAATACCAGCCTCCGTCTGCCATCTCCATCCAGTCATCTTCCACCAGATATCCGTCATTGTCAAAGATATACTGAACCCCGTCGATGGTGTACATGCCGCCGCCATAGTAGCCTCCGTCACTGCCCTCGTACCACCATCTTCCGTTGTCCCGCCACCAGTGGCCGGCCATAGCGGTGCCGGCAAATGTGACAGCCAGGAAAACGCCGGCCGCAAATCCCGCAAATACTCTTGAAAGTTTCATTTATTTAAGCCTCCCTTCCGCATTGGATGAACATAATCATTCAATAATACTATACATGATTCCGCGGAGGGAAAACAGTGTGACAAGCGCCGCTGGCAATGACAAAAAGGCTCACATCCG
>ONXW01000382.1 GCA_900321915.1 uncultured Eubacteriales bacterium | reverse complement strand
GCGTTGCTCTGGGCGTAGATGGCCCCGCCCTTCTGGGCGCTGCAGTTCCGGATGGTTCCGCCTTCTAAGCGCAGATTTCCGGAATTCACGCAGATGGCGCCGCCGAAAGTATTTGCGGTCTTTGTCGCGCTGGAATTCTGGAGCACCGCATTCTTCCCGATGGTCAGGGTAAAGTTTGACCCGTCCTTCATCATAAAGAGGCCGCCGTTTGCGCCGGTGATAATGCCGCTCCCCGAGCTGCCGTCCAGGGTGATGTCCTGCAGCGTCATGTTGACCTTTGCTGTCATCAGGCTGTTATTCTGGCCGGTGTCCACCCCCGGGCCGCGGTAAATCGTGCAGGTTGTCCCGGCTTTTCCGGTATAGGGATAGCCGTCGTCGTCATCTTTGGACGCGGTGGTCAGGATAATATTCTCCCAGGATTCATTGGCTTTGTTGGTAGTAACATACTTTGACACCGTATAGCTTTCCACCAGCATCTTGACATAGTACGTATTGCCGGAGTAAAGCTTTCCGTTCTCATCGTACAGCTTGATGTTGTTCTTCGCGTTCTTGAGGACGCCGAAGGCTGTAACCCTGTCCGCAGAGACCGAACCGTTGTCCAGCGCGTCAAAGATAGCCGGATAGGCATGGTTCTGGTCAAGGTACAGGAGGTTCTCATCGCCGTCTGTAATCTTGCAGATCCAGGCGCCCTGCCATACAATCTTCTTTCCGGTGGTATCCGTCCGGTCAATGATGCCGTACAGTACCCCGTCATCCCCCAGGATGATGTGCTGTTTCTCGGAAACGCCGTCAGGATACGCCTTTTCCGAGGATCCGAACTGGGTTCCCTTGATCTTGGGATTCAGGACGCGGATCTCCCCGTCCAGATGGCATGCGACATAGACGGCGTTCACCGAGTTCTTCCCGCTGGTTTCTGAAAGTCTCAGGTTGGAAGGTCCGCCGCCGCTGATGGTATTGTCTTTTATGGTGGTGTGATCCCGGTAATCCGCGTCATCCGCCCTGGCTATATCTCCCAGGGTCAGCGTTTTCAGGTCGCGCATGTAGACGCCGGCCGCATTCGCCGTATCCCCGGTGGTCAGGCGGTTTCCTGTGACCTCGGAATCATTCTTCAGGGTCATGTTCGTGGTGGTATAGATGCCGCCGCCGAACTTTGACGCGGTATTTCCCTGAATCCTGCAGCCGTCCACGATAAGCTCCGCCTTCACGGTAATGCAGTTCAGGCCGCCGCCGCTCTCCGAGGCGGTGCATCCCTGGATGGTACAGTTTTCAACGATAGATGTCAGCCCGTTGGCATTGGTCAGGCATAAGCCGCCGCCGTTCTTCGCGGTACAGTCATAGAATCGACAGTCCTTCACCGTCGTGTGAAGCGCGGAGCTGCGGAGACCGCCACCGTTGGTTTTCACCGCGGAACAGCCGCGGAAATCACAGCCTTCCACGTACACGGTGGTATTCTCCGGACTGTCGGCGCTGTCATGAATATAGATATTGAAGCCGCCGCCGTTTCGGTCTGTGGCGTAGCAGTCGGTAAAACGGCAGTCCTTTACCGTAACCTTAAAGGAATCCAGCTCCATGCCTCCCGCCGCCTTTGCGTGACAGTCAGTGAAGGTGCAGCGGGTGACAGTGGACTCGGAATCTCTTTTATAGCTGTAATTACTGTCGATACGGTGGAAAACCGCGCCGCCCTGGTCGCCTGCGGAGCAGGAGACAAACCGGATGTCCTCCGCGGTGAATGACTGGGCGCTGGTCCAGATGGCGCCGCCGCCCTGCCGGTTCTTGGTGGACTGGGAGATACATTTCTCAAACTCTGAATTCCGGACGGTGAGATTGCCCTCTGGCCGGTTGAAGTCCACATAGATACCGCCGCCGTTGCCGGCCACGAAATTCCTGAACTGGGCATCTGTCACGGTGACGTCGCAGTTTTTCGTCTGGATGGCGCCGCCGTCCGTGCTTCCTGCCAGGTTGCGCCCGTCAAATATGATATGGTCGGCTGTGAAGGAAGTTTCTCCCGCACTGCCTCCGTCCGCTACGGAGATAAAAGGCTTCCTGTTTCCGGGGTCGCGGCTGATAACCGCCCTGGGAACGCTCTCCGTGCTGCTGCCGGTATAATTGTAGGTGCCGCCGCTCTTCGGAGCGGTCGTCAGGGTGATGTGGTCTCCCTTCGTCAGGGCCATGACATCCCCTTCGGGAAGGAGATAGTCCACCAGCATCTCAATGACAGCCGTTCCCTTTTTCTCCAGCGCGCCGTCAGGATCATTTTCCGCGTAATTCACTGCATCTGTCAGCGCCGCGAAAGGATGCTCCGCACCGTTCTTATCGACAATGCGGCAGATGGGGCGTGAGCCGCCGAGGAGGATGGACAGGGTATCCCGGGATTCTGTGAGCGTCGTTCCCTCCAGAACAAATCCCTCTGTTATGGCTGTCTTGTCCAGCCGCATCACGGGCTGCCCCGTGCGGTCCACCGTCACCCACTCATAAGTGTCCAGGGCGCTTCCCGTAAATTTCCCGCCCAGGGAATAACTCCGGCCGCAGGCGCCGGGCATCATCAGCTTCACCGACTCCTTCGCCTTCAGGTTCAGGTCATCTGTGAGAATCGGACGCGGGTCGCACAGAATGTTGTTCTTCATGATGACATATCCGTAGCTGCCCGCAATCACGTCTCTTCCGAGTACAGAAAGGACAGCCTCCGCCATATCGATTCCGGCGAGACTTCCCTCCTGGTCCGTATTATTCTCGATGGTAATATAGGTCGGTTCAGCGTAATAGATGATGAGTTTGCTGCTCCGGACACTGGTTCCGTCGCGCTTTACAAAATCCCACGCCGCATCGGTGCTGTTCCACTTAAGGCTTACCAGCTGGCTCTCAAAGGGGATGTTTTTATCCGCGGTCTCCGCAAAAGCGCAGCCGAAGGCCGCCGTAGCGCTGCCGCACTTTCCGATAAACTCATCGGAAATGGCGAACACCTGGTAGCTGTCAGATTTCAGGTTGTAATTGGCCTGCGTATATTTCCTCGTCCCGTTCCAGCTTCCGCCGCTCTTCTGCGGGAAACCGTTCTGGAAGGAACCGAGATACCGGACCTCCACCTGGATCCCCTGTCCCCAGAGCATCTTCTTGGAGGTCTCATCCGCCAGTGCCTTCAGATCGATGCGGTCGTTCCGGAAGGCGTCCACCCCGGCCATATCCGTAAAGGTGCCGAAAGAAGCGCCGGCCTGGCCCCTGTGGACAAAGAGATCCCCGGTGAACTCTCCCGGCACATAGACGCCGACGGAGGCACTCTCAGAAAGCCCCTGCCCGTTTATAACGGTATCGGTATCCTGGTCGAGATAGACATTGCTCTCCGGCGCGCCTTCCCCGGTTCCCAGGGTGTTGCCGGTCACTTTTGCATTCTCACGGAAATCCAGTCTCGCGGAGGCTGAGCCCACGCCGATGGCACCGCCGGCCGAAGCGGTATTGCCGGTGATGGTTCCGCCGCTCAGGACCAGTGTTCCCGCACCCTGGATATAGACTGCGGACCCGTTCACAGCCGTATTCTGTGTGATCGTTCCGGCAGAGATATTGATCTGCCCGCTTACCGCTGTGATGGCGCCGCCATTTTCCAGCGCCCTGTTTTCCCGGAAAACGGAGGTATCCGACAGGGTAACGGAACCGCTGTTCGCGCAGATCGCGCCGCCGTTCTTTGCCTCGTTCCCTGTGAATACAGTACCGCTTCCTACTTCGATGCTGGCGGTTCCGCCGTACCAGAAGGCGCCGCCG
>ONXW01000379.1 GCA_900321915.1 uncultured Eubacteriales bacterium | reverse complement strand
GGGCAGCAGGAACAGGGAAAGACCCTGGCCGAGCGCCTTGCGGGCCGCTATTCCTATGAATACCCGCCGGCGGAGGACGACGCGGAGCGCATGGACGAAGACATGACCGAGTATTATACGCTGGATATCGTGAATTTCGGCGGGAACCTTTTTGCCACCGGAGGCATCGCCATGTGCGAGGAGGGGGAGGAAAAAGAGCCCTATTCCTTCTGGGGCATGGAACTCATCCCCGTGGAGGAAGGCGCCCTGCTGGACCGGGAGGCGGATTCCTGTGAGGTCGGAATCCTCGCGTTCTCCGTCATGTCCAACCTGGGCGAGTACTGGGACCGTCCGGAGTACAGCATCATTTCCCTCACGGAGAACGGGGTGGCCTTCCGCGGAAAAGACGGAAAGGACAATCCCCTCATCGAGGGCTCGAAGCAGATTGAATTTGTGAAGGACGATTCCGTCGAGCCCTCCCTGGAAGGCCATGTGGAAGCCCTGCCGGAGGAAGGCAGGGAGGAGATCCCGGAGGAGCTTTACGGAATCTGGCGCGAGGAAGACTCGGATGCCCCCCTGGTGGCGGAGATCGCGAAGGATGACGCAGACGGGATCGGCAGGGTATATTTTTACAGGAAGAACGGCGGCCAGCGGGTCACGTTCTGCGCCGGGCACTTCTACGCGCAGGAGGACTCTTCGCTTTATCTCGTCTACGATCAGCTGGGATTTATCCCGTACCAGGAGAGATGGGAATACTCCCTCGGAAGCGACGGGAAGACGCTGGAGCTCTGCTCGCCGGATGAGTGGGACACGCTGAGCGGGCTGGGCCCGGAGAAGGTTTCCTTTGCCCGGATTCAGGAAGAGGATATTCCCACCACGGGGCCATACGCCCTGGAAAATGCGGACACCTCCCTGCTGGCGTACCGGTCCGTGCTGGACCTGTACAGCCGGGCGCTGGAGGAAGGCTGGGACGAAGAAACGATGAGGAAGAACGAGCTCTACTCGGTGCTGCCGCAGCACGGCTGGGCCCCGGGAGACGGGGATTCCGCCGGATATTTCAAGTATGATATCGACGGAAATGGCATCGATGAGCTCATGATCACCCTCTACGGAAATGTGGTGGAGATCTATGGTTTTGACGGGAAGCAGGCGGTTTACTCCTACGGATGCCCCTACCGGGGGGAGACGATAATCTATGACGACGGTATGGTCGAGATGCTGTTCGGTACCATGACCCGCGCCAGCAACACCTGGTACCGGCAGAACGCGAAGACGGGGTACCTCCTGCCCGTGACAGAGAGGGAGTACGTGCCGGTGGACCACGGCGAGCCCGATATGCAGTACTATATTTACGAGGTGGAAGGAAACTGGGACATATTCGAAGAAGAATATGAAAAGAGCGGGGGAAATTTCCCGGTCTGGGCCGGAGAGTGGGGCGACATAATAACAGAGAGCGAGTATGAAAGCCTCATCTCCCACGGGAACCCGGTGGAGCTTCCGGAGCCTGTGCCCCTGAAGAGCTGGGCGGGGTTCTGATAAGGAAAAGGGATCGGCGGTTTTAGACCGCCGGTCCCTTTTTCTTATAATCCAGGAACTGGTAGGCCAGCCCTGTTTTTTCGTCCGTATAGACTTCACTTTCGGAGATGAGCTCGAAGGAATCCCCGAAGGAGGGGAAGGAGACGTCGTGGGGCGCATGGACATGCACCCTGGTCAGGTAGAGGGCCTCCGTAAAGGGAAGAAATTCCTTATAGACAGTGGCGCCGCCGATGACGAAGGTGAGTTCTTCCCCCTCGCAGAGGGCGATGGCTTCTTCCATGGAGGAAACCACTTCGGCGCCTTCCACCAGGAAGCCGGGGCGCCGGCTCAGGATAATATTCCGGCGGCCGGGCAATGGCTTTGCCCCCGGAAAGGTCTCCAGGGTTTTCCGGCCGTAAATGACGGTATGGCCCTTTGTGAGGGACCGGAAGCGCTTCAGGTCGTCGCTGATATGGAACTGGAGATGTCCGTCAATCCCCAGGCCCAGGTCTTCGTCGACGGCTGCGATGGCTGCAAACATAGGTAATCCTCCTGATATTTATTTCAGCAGATGGTCGATGGCGTGGTTTAAGTCGTCCAGGCTCTTCTCGTCATTGTGTTCCACCGCGTCCACGATGCAGTGGGAGATATGGTCCTTCAGGATCATGCGGCTGGC
>ONXW01000378.1 GCA_900321915.1 uncultured Eubacteriales bacterium | reverse complement strand
GCAACAGCCTTCTAAGCTGTCATATAAGAGTTCGAATCTCTTCGGCAATATAGATAGCATTTAAAATTCCGACCCGGATACGGATGATCCGGGTCGGATGCTCTTACTCTGCCATGGCGACTGCAGCAGCCTTGTCTCCTGCGATTTTGCCAGAGATGAAGATCCACATCTGTGCCTGACCGCCCCACGGGGTGTAGGCTTCGCCTTCTTTATTTTCAACGCCCTGGGAATCCTGGCCGATTGCGAACAGGTTTTCTATGGGAGTGCCGTCCTCACGGAGCACGTTCATGTTCACATCGACATCCAGGCCGCCGACGGTACCATAGGAATAACCGCATACCTCAATCAGGTAATACTTTCCTTCTGCATCGCCGAGAGATTCTGCCAAAACATCGGCGTCCCAGCCAAGCTGCTGCGCGATTTCCGCTGCGTTGCCATAGAATGCGTTTTTGGTATCCATAGCCACTTCCATGATATGATCGATGGTCTCGATGGGAGTGCCTGCAGCAGGCGTAACACCACCGGAAGTCAGAGCGATCGGGAAGGCAGCTGCCTGGTTTTCGCTCAGGCCGTTCTCTTTGATGTTTGCAATGTCTTCCTCACTGTAAACGTTGTAGTAATGGAAGCCCGGTGCGTAGACGATCTCAACGGTAAGATTGGTCTCGCCTTCGAGGCTTTCCGCGTCGCCGGATACCAGAACGGTGCCGTCGTCCGCGATTTCCTTTACATCGGTGGCCAGAGCCATGGAGGTGAGGATGGATTTTTCATCCGCGGTCAGGGAGTCGTCACGGATGATGTTCGGGATCTGTGAAATATGGGTCATCGGCAGGGTCCCAAGAGCGTAGGTGGTTCCCCCTGCAGAGAGGCCCATGCGGATGCCGGTTCCGTCGTTGACCAGGTCGCCGAGAGCGTGGCTGGTGTAACCGTACACTTCCTTCATCATCTCGTCGCTGCCCAGGAAACCGCCGGTGGCGATGATCACGGTTTTGCCGTAGATCTCATACTGAGTACCGTCATAGTAGTTGGCGTGAACACCGATCACATTTCCGTCTTCATCGAAGAGAAGCTCATCGGCACGCAGCTCCTTCATGTAGTCATTTTTCTCATTCATGGCTTTCGCCTGATCCAGCGCGTTCTGGTACTGCCATGTCTTGTCCGGTCCGAGATCGTACCATTTTGTATTGTTTTCGCTGGCGGTGAAAACGGTGTATTCCTTATCCCACTCAGGAATTACGAAGGAAGGCAGATAACCGGCCGGCCCAAGGAAGGATTCTCCATCGAAGGAGAAACCGAACTTGTCCATGTAATAATCCATGATTTCGCCGTCGCGGTATACGGTCTCACGGATGATGTCTTCTTTCTCGTCGGTTCCGACATAATCCATCCAGACATTGAACACGTCGTCCGCATTGATGTTGTCTTCGCCGTTGTTGTATTTTTCACTCATGTTCTTTGAGTTGACTACCATCGGACCGAAGGTGGAGATGGAGTTTCCGCCGATCTCACCGGCAGCTTCGATGCCGAAAACAGATGCGCCCTGGTCAGCGGCGGCTGCATAGGCAAGAATACCAGAGCCTCCCAGACCGACAACGATTACATCGTAGTCTTCCAGCACAACGGTCTCGTCGGATTTTTCGATGGGTGTATACCAGTCATTTACGTTTCCGCCGGCTTGTTCGATGGACTGGGCTACAATGGATTTGATTGCGCCGGAAGAGGTGGTGGCACCTGTGATGGAATCCACAGCCAGGGACTGCGCTTCCAGGATACGCGGGATCAGAAGACTCTCAGCAACGCTGAACCATTGGGCTGTCTGGGAATCGGATTCGTCTGTGATGACGATGTCCGCGATTTTTCCGTCGGTAATGGTGACTTCACCTTCCATCTGCTGCTTGGTGCCGAAGGAAGAAGCCTTTGCGGTGTACACGCCGTCGGTGAGTGCTGCTGCTTCGGCCTGTGTTCCTGCAGCTGCGTCAATTGCCTGCTGTACTGCGCGTTTCGCTGCGTCTGATGTCTCGGTGGCACCTGCAACGCCGTCAATGTCAGCGCTTTGTGCTTCCATGAACTGAGCGGTAAGATCTTCCACCGCAGCCCCGCCGATTTCAGGCGTTTCACCGCTGGCGTCGATGGTGACCGACTCGATACCGGCATCGCCGAATACTACTTCGGCTGTCACATCACTCTCATGGCCCTGAGATGAACCGGTGTAGGTACCGGCGGTATAGGCCGGAGCCTCCCCGGAAGATGCGAAAGCCTGTGCTGCCGGGATGCCGCATACTGTCACAAAAGCGGCAAGAATTGTTGAAAGAAATGATGAGATTGCTTTCTTCATGCTGTACCTCCTTTTTGTTTTACACTTGTGAGATTGACTGGTTCTGTGATATTTTTATGATAAACATTGGAACTATTC
>ONXW01000132.1 GCA_900321915.1 uncultured Eubacteriales bacterium | reverse complement strand
TGATATCCCGAGCGGCCAGAGGGAACTCCTGAAGCGGCGCCTGTGGCCCTTCGCCCTGAGTCTCCTGCTGTTTTTCCTCTTCCATGTGGCAGGTTCTTTCCTTATCCTGACGGCAAACCGGACCTCCATGGAAAGCACGGGCATGTATACCGCGGAGGAGATCCTCTTCAGCATGCAGGAAGAGCTCAGCCTCCTGGCAGGCCTCCGGTCCCTCAGCCCCTTTATCACGTGTATCCTGGCCGTGGTCCTCGCCGTGCAGGGGTACGCCTGGCTTGACAGCCGGCAGGAGCTGGATTTCTATGAGAGCCAGCCCTTCTCCCGTCGGTCGCATTTTTTCAGCATCTTTCTGAACAATGTGCTGATCTATGTTTTTTCGTACCTTGTGACCATGCTCCTGGCCCACCTGGTGGCGCTGGGGCTCGGGGTCCATACTCCCATGTCCGGGGCGGTGTTCGCGGAATCCCTGCTGGAAGCGGTCCGGTCCCTCATCCTGTTCCTGGGCATTCACGCCGTGACGCTCCTGGCCGTCATGCTGACAGGGAACATCATTATCTCCCTGCTTGCGGCTTCGGTGCTGTTTCTCTACGAGTTCTTCTTCCGGCTGATGCTGGAAAGCTTCCGGGAGGAATTCTATCTGACCTACGTCTCCCGGGACGCCATAGAATTCATGCCTGTCCTGTCTCCGCTCCGCTGGTACCTGGAGGGGACGGGAGCCGCAGCGTCTTTCATGGATCATGCCGGATACCTGGAAAAACCCTTCGTGCAGGAGGGAACGGCGGGCGAATTCATTTCCCTCTGCCTGCCCTTTGACATGAGGAACCTGCTGCTGGCCGCCGGCATAACCGCCCTCGCGTATTACTGCTACCATATCCGGAAAAGCGAGTGCGCCGGCAGCGCCGTTATCTTCCGCCCGGTCCGGGGTATTGTCCGCGTCGCCATCGCGGTGCTCTGCGCCCTGTTCACAGGAAGCATCCTGTATAATATCAACAGTACAGTAAAAAGCTACGGGACGGCCGCGGCATTCATCGGCATCGTTATCACCGCCGTGATTATGGCCTGTGTCATGCAGATTATCTATGAATATAATTTCAAGGCGCTCTTCCGCCATCCCTGGGAGATCGCCCTGGCCGTCCTGCTGGGCCTCCTGATCTTTGGCATTTTCCGCTTTGACATGACGGGATATGACCGGAGGCTTCCGGCTGCCTCCTCCGTGGAGAGCTGCGCCGTTTTCCCGGATGACTGGTTCTCCCAGTACGCGGATGAAAACGGCAATAACATCAACCAGGACAATTATGTCGAAGAACACATGATCCTCACGGACACGGAAGCCGTTTTCAAGGCGGCGGAGGCCGGGATAGCCCGCCTTCCGGAGTCCGGGAAAGACTACAGCGCAGATTCCTGGGTCCGCATCCTGTTCCGCATGAAGAACGGGAAAAATGTCTTCAGGAACTTCCCGGTCCCGGCAGACCGGCCGGAGCTCATGGATGCCGTCGTCGGAGGCAGCGAATACCGCGAGGGAATCTATCCGCTTTACAGAGACGACTACGTCAGATCCCACCGGAAGAATCTCTCCTTCCGCTACGAGACGGGCTGGACGGCGCTGGAGACGGACGAAGACCTGTACGACGGTTTCTGCGAAGCCTACGCCGCGGACCTTGAGCGCTACAGCTACTCCCTGGCCCACAGGGAGTTCAGCGTGGGCGTCTTCCATGTCATACTGAATTACAGGTCAGGCTGGCAGAGAATTGACGAGTGCTATGAGATCTATCCTTCCTATGCGTCCACCATTGCCTTCCTGCAGGAGCACGGCATGTGGGCGGACGCTGTCCCGCCCGCGGAAGCCTTCCTGGAAGCAGTCCTGTATGACAGCGGGGAATCCGGAAAGGAAAACGGGAACTTCTATGACGGGGAGACCGTGTATCCCGACCCGGAACAGGTCCGGGAAATCCTTAAGGCCTCCGTTCCCGAGGAGGCGCGGAACCTGTGGCATACAGCAGACCAGCTCGATGAGCGGTACAGGGTAAGCCTCCGCATATCCCGGGATTTCCGCGATGAGTTCAACGCCTCCCACGAGAATGCCGTGACCACCGCGGATGATATAAGCTTCCTGAATCTCCGCTTCCTCGCGGACAGGGTGCCGGCGTTCCTGGAAAGACAGTAAACAGAAAATTTCTCCCGCATATCCGGTATTTTTATGCAAAAGTACCGGATATGCGTTTTTTTAATTGTAGATACCGCCGGTGAATGACCTTCGGCGAACTTTAATTTTTATATAGCATTTTTCGGCTCTCTTCCGTATAATAGATCTGATAATTTTTTGGGACTGTGTATTCATCCGCCGCGGCGGACATACTTGCAGATATGAACACAGGAGGAAATCAGATGCCACAGAGAACAGACATTCACAAAATACTGATCATCGGTTCCGGCCCGATCATCATCGGCCAGGCCTGTGAGTTTGACTATTCCGGCACGCAGGCGTGCAAAGCGCTCCGCAGTCTCGGATATGAGATTGTTCTGGTGAATTCCAACCCAGCCACCATCATGACGGACCCGGAGATGGCGGACGTGACTTACATCGAGCCCCTCAATGTGGACCGCCTCGAGCAGATCATCGCCAAAGAGCGTCCCGACGCGCTGCTGCCGAACCTCGGCGGACAGTCCGGACTGAACCTCTGCGCGGAGCTCAACAAGGCCGGCGTGCTGGACAGATACAACGTCCAGGTTATCGGTGTCCAGGTTGACGCCATCGAGCGCGGGGAAGACCGTATTGAATTCAAGCAGACCATGAATGAACTCGGAATTGAGATGGCCCGCAGCCAGGTTGCCTATTCTGTGGAAGAAGCGCTTTCCATCGCCGACGAACTGGGATATCCCGTCGTCCTGCGTCCCGCTTACACCATGGGTGGTGCCGGCGGCGGACTTGTTTATAATAAGGAGGAACTCAAGACCGTCTGCGCCAGGGGCCTCGCGGCCAGCCTGGTCCACCAGGTCCTCGTCGAGGAGTCTGTCCTCGGCTGGGAGGAGCTGGAGCTGGAGGTCATCCGTGACAGCGCCGGCAATATG
>ONXW01000375.1 GCA_900321915.1 uncultured Eubacteriales bacterium | reverse complement strand
GCGGCGGAAACGGAATAGGATGTGTATTTCCCGCAGGGGAGGAAATGCATTGCTCACAGAGAAGGGGACCAAAAAGTCTCCTTCTTTTTGCTTGCTATTCCATATCGGTATTGGTACAATTAGCGTTAGAATGCCCGGGAGGCATTTCCCAAACAAGCTTGAGAGGATAAGATACTATGCTGGAACTGAAAAACATTACTTTCGAAGTGACAGAAGATGAGAAAGATAAAGGGATTCTCAGGGACATCAGCCTGATTATCCCGGACAACAAGTTCATCGTCATTACGGGGCCCAACGGGGGCGGCAAGTCAACGCTGGCCAAGATTATCGCGGGTATAGAGAAGCCGACAGAGGGGCAGATCTTCTTTGACGGGCAGGATATCACCGAAGCAAGTATTACCGACCGCGCGAAAATGGGCATCAGCTATGCTTTCCAGCAGCCGGTGCGTTTTAAGGGCATCCAGGTCCTGGACCTTATCCGGCTTGCGGCGGGACGCAGGATGTCCATCGCGGACGCCTGCCAGTATCTTTCCGCCGTCGGCCTGTGCGCGAAAGATTATATCAACCGCGAGGTGAACGCGAGCCTTTCCGGCGGGGAGCTGAAGAGGATTGAGATCGCCACGGTACTGGCGAGGAAGACGCGCCTCTCCCTCTTTGATGAACCGGAGGCGGGCATCGATCTCTGGAGCTTCCAGAACCTGATCCAGGTATTTGAGGTGATGCGGGCGTCCATCCAGGACAGCTCCATCCTCATCATTTCCCATCAGGAGCGCATCCTGGAGATCGCGGATGAGATTGTGGTTATCGCGGACGGCCGCATTGACCGGCAGGGCAGCAAGGCAGACATTCTTCCGACATTGATCGGCACCGCTTCGGCAGTTCCGTCATGCGAGATGATGAAATAAGGGGACGGGCAGAGATGTTACAGGTAAAACAGATTGATGAAATTCAGAGAAGACTTCTTGCGGAGGTGGCGGACCTTCACGATATCCCGGAGGGCGCTTTCAATATCCGCGCCAACGGCGAGATGGCGGCAAGGAACACCACCGCGAACATTGATATAGTATCCAAGGAAGACGGCACGGGAATTGATATCCATATCAAGCCCGGGACAAAGAACGAGAGCGTCCACATCCCCGTCGTCATGAACGAGAGCGGCCTGAAGGAGATGGTCTACAACGACTTTTATGTCGGGGATGACTGCGATGTGGTCATTGTTGCAGGCTGCGGCATCGACAACTGCGGGAAACAGGATTCCGAGCATGACGGTATTCACCGCTTCTTTGTCGGCAAAAACGCAAAGGTAAAATACGTGGAGAAGCATTACGGATCCGGTGACGGCGAAGGAAAGCGGATCCTGAATCCGGAGACCGAGGTGCACATCGATGAGGGAAGCACCATGGAGATGGAGATGGTCCAGATCAAGGGCGTGGATTCCACCATCCGCAAGTCCACTGCGGATCTGGCGGCCGGTGCAAGACTGGTGGTGCGGGAGCGCCTGATGACCCACGGAAGCCAGCACGCGGAAAGTATTTACATCACCCGGCTGAACGGGGAGGGATCCAGCGCGGACGTGGTATCACGTTCCGTAGCCCGGGAGAATTCCTACCAGAAGTTCGATTCCATCATCGTGGGCAATGCGCCCTGCACCGGGCATACCGAGTGCGACGCGATTATCATGGATAAGGCGAGAATCCTCGCCGTTCCGCAGCTGGAGGCCAATGACCTGGACGCGCAGCTGATCCATGAGGCGGCCATCGGAAAGATCGCGGGAGAACAGATTATAAAGCTGATGACGCTGGGGCTTACGGAGCAGGAAGCGGAAGAGCAGATCATCAACGGATTCCTGAAATAAGACTGTAAAAAAGGTATGAGACTGGACAAATTTCTTGCCGATATGGGCGTCGGAAAAAGAAGTGATATCCGGAAAGAAATTCGCGCCGGGCGGGTTGCCGTCGGGCGCGAAATTTTACGGGACCCCGGCGCCCGGGTGACCGAAGATTCGGAAGTATACTGGAAGGGAAAACCGGTGCGGTATGAGCAGTATGTGTATTACATGCTTCACAAGCCTGCCGGCGTCATTACCGCAACGGAGGACAGGCACAGCAGGACCGTGCTGGACCTTCTTCCGGAGGAGCGGAGAAGGGACCTGTTCCCGGCAGGGCGACTGGACCGGGATACGGAAGGGCTCCTTCTCATCACAAATGACGGGGAGCTGGCCCACCGCCTCCTCTCCCCGAAGCATCACGTGGATAAGACCTACCTGGTGCAGACAGACCTTCCCGTATCGGAGGAGGATGTGCGCATCTTCGGGGAAGGCTTCCGGGTCGACGACGAGCTGACGGCGATGCCCGCAAAGCTTACTCTTCTTCCCGGCCGGGGGCCGGAGTGGGCAGAGATAACCATCCGCGAAGGGAAATTCCATCAGATAAAGAGGATGTTTGCAGCGCGGGGGAAGGAAGTCCGGTACCTGAAAAGGCTCTCCATGGGGACGCTTGTGCTGGACGAAGCGCTCTCTGCCGGTGAATGCCGAAGGCTGACAGAGGAAGAAATCAAGGCATTAAAGAAGCTGACCGGGCTGGAATGACAGGGGAACGGAAAATGGCGGAGGAGATATACAGAAATATCTGGCGGATCGGGGTGGAACTGCCGGGAAATCCCCTCAGGGAGCTCAACAGCTACCTGCTGAAGGGGAAGGATTCCTGGCTTCTCATCGACACGGGGTTCCGTAAGGACGCCTGCAGGAACGCCCTCCGAAAAGGGCTGGAGGAAGTCGGCGCCGATACGGAAAAGACCGACGTGCTGCTGACCCATCTTCACTCGGATCATTCCGGGCTTTCCGCGGAATTCGCAGGGAAAAACCGAAAGATTTACCTCAGCAGGACTGACCTCAGATATCTGGGCATGAATATCGCAAACAAGACGGTGGCGGAGCGCAACAAAAGATTTCTGGAGGAGGGATTCCCGAAGGACCTTCTGGAGGAGAACCAGAAAACCAATCCTGCCATGGCGGAGAGGCTTCTGTCGCTGGACGACAGGTTCACCCCCATCGACGACGGGCAGGAGCTTACGATCGGGGAATACACTCTGAAAACCATTGTGGTGCCCGGGCATACGCCGGGGAATACCATGTTCTGGATGCCGGAGCAGGAGATCATGTTTACCGGGGATCACATCCTTTTTGATATCACGCCGAACATCACGGCCTGGTCCTGGGTGGAGGATTCGCTGGGGGATTATCTGGAAAACCTCCTGCGGGTGCGGAACTACCCGGTAAAGCTGGCACTTCCGGGACACAGGAAGAGCGGGGACTACAAGGAGAGGATCCGGGTGCTCCTCGACCACCACGCGAGGCGTCTGGGCGAGACAGAACGGATCATCCTGCAGAATCCGGGGCTCTGCGCCTACGAGATCGCGGGGCTGATGACCTGGAAGATACGGTCCGCCACCTGGGCGGAATTCCCCCTGGCCCAGAAGTGGTTTGCCGTGGGGGAATGCATGTCACATCTCAATTACCTGGTAAAAAGAGGCAGGGCAGAGCGGAGAACAGCGGACGGAATTCGGCGTTACTATGCCGGGAGCGCATCCGGAGCGGAAAGGAGTCGGGATTGAAGACCATAGAAGAATTCCTGCAGGGGAAAAAACTGGATCAGAATCTCTGTGAGGACGGACTTTTCCTTTCAGAACAGATGGCAGTGCTTATCGACGGCGTAACCACAGGGAAGTGGAACATCTGGTACGGGAAAAGCGGAGGCCTGTTCGCAAAAAACGTCCTGATGAACTTCCTGGAGGAAGAAACCCGGAAAGGGAAGGAAATAGTCCGTAAGAGGGAAGAAGAAGCCGCCATCCGTGCCGCTATGGAAGCCGCGGGGGAAACGGAGGAGGACGAAGCACAGGAAGCCTCCGGCGCCGAAGAAGAGGAAGTCCCGCAGGAAGTGCCTGTCTGGGAAATGACCCCGGAGGATTTTTTCCATGCCCTCAACAAAGAACTGCGGAAAAAGGCGGAAATCTGCCTGGAAGAACAGCAGGAAAAGCAGCTGGTCCAGCCGACTTACGGCCTGATCGATATTATCGAGTACCCGAGGGCTTCCGTCATTGTCTACAATGATTTCTACCATGAGATATGGAGCTACGGCGGATGCAACTGCCGCATAGGCGGCAGGGTGTATTCCCATGCCCGGAAGCTGAATGAGATGCACGCGCTGAAGAGGGCCCAGTTCCTGGAGGCGGAGATTGCCCGGGGAAAGACCATAGAGGAGCTGACCGCGTTTGATACCGGGAAAGCCGTGATCGCGGAGGACATGCACAAAAAGTTTTATTTTGAGAACCGGGATGTGCCCGACGGCTACGCCATGCTGAACGGTTACAAGATGAATTCCCGGATGATTCTGCGGTATCCTGTGAAACCGGGGACAGAGATTGTCCTTGCCTCCGACGGCTATCCCGTGACGGGAAAGACGCTCGCCGAGAGTGAAGCCGCCCTGGCATCCCTGCTGCAGAAAGATCCGCTGTGCTTCCGTTTCAACAAACAGATGAAGGGCAGGGGGCCGCTGGAATGCAGCTACGACGACCGCACCTACTGGAGGGCCGTCGTCTGAGCGATATCCTGAGCGGGGAGTTTCTGTAAAAGGAGGAAAATATGCCGCCTGGTGGAATGATGGGGTTCGGACGGGGGAGCCGCAGCTTTCTGACCGAGGAAGAAAAGCAGAATCAGCCCAAAGTGACGAAAGAGCTGATTGTGCGTGTCATGTCATATCTGCTGCCGTATAAAAAGCAGCTTTTCCTGGCCCTTCTCTGTATCCTGTTCTCGTCGGTGCTGACCCTTATGCCGTCGGTGCTGACCGGCAAGATTATCGACGAGGGCCTGATCGGACGGGATTTCAACAGGCTCGTCTTCTATATCGTGCTGTCCCTGCTGGTGACCGCGGCGGCGAACCTTATCGGCGTCCTGGAAAACTACCTGAACAGCTGGATTGCCCAGTATATCACCTATGATATGAGAAACGCCATGTACAGGCATCTGCAGGAGATGTCCCAGCGCTTTTTCATGACCAACAGCCAGGGAGATATCATCACCCGCATGACGAGCGATATTTCCGGCGTGGAGCAGGTGATAACGAGTACATTTACCAGCATCCTGTCAAACTCAATCACCCTCATTGTGGCGCTGATCGCCATGTACCGGAAAAACTGGATTCTCGCCACCGTCGGCATTGTGATCGTGCCGCTCTTTACCATTCCTACGAGGCGGGCGGGCAAGACGCGCTGGACGCTGACCAGGGATGCCCAGGAGTGCAATGACGAGATCAACGGGATCCTGAATGAGACCATGTCTGTCAGCGGGCAGACGCTGGTCAAGCTGTTCTGCCGGGAGCAGGAGGAGTACGATAAGTACGAGAAAGCCAATTTCCGGATGATCCGCCTGAACATCCGTGAGAAGATGGCAGGCCGGTGGTTCCGCGTCGTCCTCTCGACCATTACCAGCGTGGGCCCCATGCTCCTGTACCTGGTGGGCGGTATCCTGATGATGAAATACAATTCGGACCTGACGGTCGGTGACATCACGGTCCTTGTGGCCCTCCTGGGGAGAATGTACGGTCCGGTAAACTCGCTGCTGAACATCCAGGTGGACTGGATCCGCTCCATGGCGCTGTTCTCCCGTATCTTTGAATATTTTGACATGCCGGTGGAGATAAAGAACCCGGAGAATCCCATCGTGCCGGAAAAGGCCGAGGGCGCGGTGGAATTCCGCCATGTGGGCTTCTCCTACGAGCCGGAGCGTAAGATCCTGACGGATGTGAATTTCATCCTGAAGCCGGGGAAGAGCATCGCCCTGGTGGGTCCCTCCGGATCCGGGAAGAGCACCATCGTCAACCTGATCCCGCGTCTCTACGATGTGCAGGAAGGAGAAGTCCTCTTTGACGGGATCGACGTGAGGAAGCTGGATCTGACGTATCTCAGGTCCAATATCGGCGTCGTGACCCAGGAGACCTATCTCTTCAACGGGACCATCCGGGAAAACCTGCTGTACGTCAAGCCGGACGCGACCGAGGAAGAGCTTATTGAGGCCTGTGAGAAGGCCAACATCTATGACTTTATCTCGAACCAGGAGAAGGGGCTGGATACGGTGGTCGGAAACCGTGGACTGAAGCTGTCCGGCGGGGAGAAACAGAGGATTTCCATCGCCAGGGTGCTCCTGAAGAAGCCGGCCCTCCTCATCTTTGACGAGGCAACAGCCTCCCTTGACTCCATCTCCGAGGCGAAGATCCAGGAGGCCATCGACCCGCTGGTGGGGAGCTGCACCTCCATCCTCATCGCCCACCGCCTGTCGACGATCCTCGCGGCGGACGAGATCCTTGTCATCAAGGACGGCCGCATTGCGGAGCGGGGCGTACACGAGGAGCTGGTAAATGCAGGCGGCGTCTATACCGAGCTGTATGAGACCCAGTTCAAGAACCCCCTCGCGGCGGAAAAAGAGCCGGTGGAGAGTCTCGGCGAGGAACTTTACGAGGAGGAGAACCCGGATATCGCGGCCCGCAGGAAAGCCCACGCGGAGCGGATGGAGATCATGGAAGAAATGCTGAATCCGTGGTGGATTTCGGGATATTAAGAAGGGAAGGGGATTCCATTTCCGTTCTGACCGATTATTGACAGTATTCTGATTTCGTAATATGCTGATATCAGAAATAAAAGGAGGAGTTCATATGTTCTGTGAGAATTGCGGAAAAGAGATAAGAGAAGGCCAGAAGTTCTGCGAGAACTGCGGCGCACCGGTAACCGCCGATGCCCCGGCTCAGGCAGCTTCAGCTCTGGACAGTGCTGCGGCGGAGATCGGCAGCGCAGCGGATACAGCGGCAGCTGAAATCGCGTCTGCGGCGGGAACAGTCGCTGCGGGAGCCGCGGCCGCCGGCGCAGCTGCCTATTCGGATGCGGTGCAGGCAGCGGAATCAACCGTTCCGCCGGTGATGCGTCCCGGATACGGAAAAGAGTTCAGCCAGCACGGGAATGCGGGCGCAACCTACGCCAGCGGCGCACAGCCGGCAGGGCAGCAAAACTACGGACAGCCGAACCCGAACCAGCAGGCGGC
>ONXW01000354.1 GCA_900321915.1 uncultured Eubacteriales bacterium | reverse complement strand
TGGAACAGCTCCTCGCAGAGACCGCTCTCTTTCGCCGCCAGGGAAAGCAGTTCCTTATCATAACACTTCACGCCGAGACGCTCCGCCAGCTTCTGTCCGATGAGACGTCCTGCACTGCCGCACTCGCGGCCGATGGTAATCACTAAGTTGTTTTTCATACAGTCCACCTGCCTTTCCTTGGTAACAGTATAACATAATATTGAAAATATTAAAAGAACAACTGCAACTGTCTAACGGTTGCGCAGTTTCTGCAGCAGTTTTTCAAAGTATTCAGGCAATGGAGCCGAGAATTCCATATACTCCCCCGTTTCCGGATGGATGAAACCGAGTATGCCCGCGTGAAGCACCTGTCCCTCCGTGGAAAAAGGCTGCTTTTCCGGCCCGTAGACGGTATCGCCCAGAAGCGGATGTCCAATACTTGCCATGTGGACGCGGATCTGATGTGTCCGGCCGGTTTCCAGGCGGCAGGTGATATAGGTATAATCGCCGAACCGCTCCAGTACTTTATAGTGGGTGACGGCTTCCCGCCCGTGCCTGGTATTGATGCTCATCTTTTTCCGGTCCGTCGGATGCCTTCCGATGGGCGCATCCACGGTGCCCGTATCATCCTTCAGGTTTCCCCTGACAATGGCGAAATAACGCCGGGTGATGGAATGCTCCTTCAACTGCCCGGCGATGCTGCGGTGGGCCGCGTCGTTCTTGCAGGCAATAATGATCCCGGTGGTGTCCCGGTCTATGCGGTGCACGATGCCGGGCCTCAGTTCCCCGTTAATTCCTGACAGGCTGTCCCCGCAGTGAAACATCAGGGCATTGACCAGGGTGCCGGTGTAATGACCCGGCGCCGGGTGCACCACCATCCCCTTCGGCTTGTTGACCAGGATGACCGAGGCGTCCTCGTACACAATATCCAGCGGGATATCCTCGGGAATTATGGAGACGTCCTCCGGCTCCGGCACCTCAAAGGTGATGCTGTCCCCCGCCTCCAGCCGGCAGCTGCTTTTTACGGCGGCATCATTTACCAGTACCTTCCCGGCCTTCAGCAGCTTCTGGAGAAAGGATCTGGAATACTCTCCCTCCGACGCCAGAAAACGGTCAACTCTCTCTCCGTCCGCGCTTTCCGGTACCGTATACTCCTCAGTCATTCCTCTTACTTACCGTCCTTTCCGCCATCCCGGCGCATCCCGGGGTATACGATGAAAGAAAGCTCATTCTCCCGGTAGAAAAAGAAGAACAGGTACATCAGGAGAAATGCGGACACCGTCACATAGATATCCGCCACATTAAATACCGGGAAATCAATCAGGGAAAAATACAGGAAATCGACCACAAAGCCGTTCAGGACCCTGTCGATCAGGTTGCCGACAGCCCCGTAAAACAGCAGGGAAAGGGTCGCGGCCAGGGGGAGAAACCTGCGGGTGAGGGGAAGTATCTTCAGGATATACAGAATCCCGCACAGGACAATGGCTGTCAGGATAAAAAAGATAATCCTGCCTCCCTGAAGCATGCCGAAGGCAGCTCCCCTGTTCTCCACATACCGCAGTTCAAAAACACCCGGGATCAGTACGATGGGCGGATTGCCCATCAGCCGGTCCACTGCCAGCTTTTTGGTAAACTGGTCCAGAAATGTTGCGGCGATAAGCCCTGCTGTAAATAGTATAAAAAAGTTCTGTCTGCTTTTCATGGATTGTTTCCTTTTTACGTCAGTCTGTCTCAGGCAAAGAGCTCGCAGCTGATAAAGATCCTTCCCTTCCTGGTTTCCTTCCCTGTTCCGCAGAACCGGAATTTTCCGAGCCCCCGGACGGAGATCACCTCTCCCTCACGCAGCTGGTGTGCCGCTGAAAGCACCTGGCGTCCGTCAGAAAAGACTTTTCCGCCTTCGATATAAGGAATTGCCTTTGTGCGGGAAAGCCGGAATACGAGGGAGATAACGGCATCCAGACGCACGGAGGCGACGGTGCCGCTGACGGGAATATAATTCCGGACAAAATCCGTCTCTTCCGCGGCGCGCTCGCACCGTACCGCGGTATGCCGTACCCGCCGCAGCTCATCGCAGATGTAATCCGCCATGCGTTCCAGGCAGAATATCTGCGCTCCGCTCTCATCTGTCAGGATATCCCCGATTACGCCCCTGTCAATGCCCAGGTTCATGACGGCGCCGAGATAATCCCGGTGGGTCAGCTGTTCGGCAAACCTGAGGTCTTCGGGATGAACCGAGAGCCTGGCTACAGGAAGGTGCTCCCTGCCGGATTCACTGCTGTAAGACGGAAGAAAACAGACAACTCTTCGTTCCGCGTCCTCATAACCGCCGTCCAGGAGATATCTGACAGGAGGCAGGTCACGAAGAACAGAATGAAAAACTGTCTGTTCCTCCAGTCCGAGAAAGTCGGTGCAGGACGGAATATCCCTCTGCCAGGCGGCATCCGCCAGTTCTGCAATCCGCTTTTTCAGGATAATATTCTCTTTATCATTCATCGGTTTTCAATCAAAGATGAAGGTTCATACCGGAGATGTTCAGGGAACCGTCCGGCATAAGCTCCGGGAAGTCACCGGAAAGCTCCACGCTGGCCGGTGTCGCGATAAAGATATAATTCGAAATCTTCTGAAGATTTCCGTTCATGGAATAGGTCGCGCCGCAGGTGAAATCGATAATGCGCTGCGCCATCTCCATCCGCATGCCTTCCATATTGAGGACAACGGCTTTGCCGCTCAGGAGAAGATCACAGATCTCCCTGGTATCTTCCATGGAGCTGGGCTTCACGAGGGAAACCTCCATCTGGCGCTTCATGGGAACAACTTTATTGTTTGCGGAAGAACGGGCGGGAAGGAATCTCGCCTTCGGCTGTTCCTGCGGTTCCTCATCTATAACATCATCGCGATCGGCACTGCGTCCGAAGAGTTTCTTTCTGGGAGCGCTCTCCTCTTCTTCGAATTCTTCATCGTCATCGTAGAACTCGTCATCATCGGGCTCGGTAAGACGCATGGTGTCCATCAGTTTGCTGAAAATGCTCATATTTCATACTCCCCATTAATTAGTACGAGCACCGAATACAGCGGTGCCGACTCTTATCATTGTAGCACCCTCTTCAACAGCAACCTCAAAATCATTTGTCATACCCATAGAGAGCGCGCTCATGTAAATATTATCGAAGTTTTTACTCTTCATGTCAACAGATAAATCTGACAATTTTCTGAAGAATTTCCTGTTATCTTCGGGCCTTTCGGTATCCGGCGCGCTGGTCATGAGACCGCGGATATGAACCCTCGGAAACGCGGAAATAGCGCGCGCCGCGTCCTCCACTTCCTCCGGCGCAAAGCCGAATTTGGTCTCCTCCCCGGCCACATTCACCTCCAGGAGAATATCCACCTGGAGATCCTGTTTTTCCGC
>ONXW01000372.1 GCA_900321915.1 uncultured Eubacteriales bacterium | reverse complement strand
TCCGGGAATTCCTGGAAAAGACCGGTTCGGAATCCTCCATCTATATCATGCTGGAGACTCTGACCTACCTGAAAAAGGGCGGCAGGATCACACCTGCGGCGGCAGCGCTGGGGACCCTGCTCAGGCTGAAGCCGGTGCTGACGATCCAGGGGGAAAAGCTGGACGCATTTGCCAAGGCCAGGACCGTGAAACAGGGAAAGGATATGATGATCAAAGCCATCCAGCACGACCTGTCGGTGCGCTGGAATGATCCGTCCGCGGAGGGAATGCACCTTATGATGGCGCATACCAGAAATGATGAGGCGATAGAGGAATTCCGCGGCGAGCTGGCCGCCCTGTTCCCGGGGCGTGAGATACACATCGACCCGCTTCCGCTGAGCATCGCGGTGCATATCGGGCCGGGAGCGCTGGCAGTCGCGGTGGCAAAAAGATTTGAGTTCTGAATTAAAGGAGATGCATATGAGCACGGCGGGGAGAGGATGGATGAGACACATCAGCATGAAGCTCCCGCTCGTGCTCTGTTTTCTTCTGGCGACATTTGTGCCGCTGGCTGTCCAGACCCGGGCGCTTTCCGGGTATTTCCGGCAGGAGATGATTTCCCAGGACCGCATCAACGCCCAGAACAGGTGCCTTGTCCTGGCAAATGAGATGACAGACGCGGATTACATGAACAACTATATGGACCAGGCGCGGGTTTCGGGACTGAACGCGGAGATGAACTCGACGGCGGATATCTTCGGCGGCCGGGTGGTCGTAGTCGATTCCGGGTTCCGGATTGTCCGGGATTCCTTCAAGATCTCCGAAGGGCGGACCATCGTCGTGGAAGAGGTGCTGAAGGCTTTCGGCGGACAGCCCCAGTACCATCTGGACGATACGAAGGAGTTCTACTATGTGGCCTATCCCATCAGTGAAAAACAGGTGGGGGAGGGAAACGGCGCGCCGGCAAAGGTGAACGGGATTCTCCTGATGACGGTGTCCACGGAGAAGATGACGCAGATGCAGCAGTCTGTCATGGAAAAGACGGGCTACCTGCAGCTGATTCTCCTTCTGGCGGCAGCCGCGGTGGACGCGGCCTTCGCCCTGCTGCTGGTCCGGCCGTTTAAGAAACTCCAGGACCAGCTGAAGGTAACCGAAGAGGGAAACCTGGACCAGAAGCTGGATGTGCGGACATACGCGGAAACCTCCGATATCTCGGATTCGGTGAACCGGACGATGGAAAAGCTGCGGACGGTGGACCAGTCCAGACAGGAATTCGTATCCAATGTCTCCCATGAGCTGAAGACGCCGATCACATCCATCCGCGTCCTGGCGGATTCCCTTATGGGCATGGACAACCCGCCCGTGGAGCTGTACCAGGAGTTCATGGAAGATATTTCACGGGAGATTGACCGGGAGGCGAAGATTATCGACGACCTGCTGACCCTTGTCCGCATGGACCGCTCTTCGCCGGACCTGACCATCACCTCCGTCTCCGTAAACGCCCTGATAGAGGATGTGCTGCGGAGACTCCGGCCCCTGGCGAGGCAGAACAACATTGAGCTTTCCTACGAGAGCATCCGCGAGGTCAGGGCGGATGTGGATGAAGTGAAACTGACGCTGGCGGTGACCAACCTGGTGGAAAATGCCATCAAGTACAACCGGCCGGAGGGCTGGGTCAGGGTTTCCCTGGACGCGGACCATAAGTTTTTCTATGTGGTGGTCTCGGACAATGGCATCGGGATTCCCACGGAAGCGCAGCCGCACGTATTTGAACGCTTCTACAGGGCGGACAAGGCGCGCTCCCGGGAGAGCGGCGGCACGGGCCTCGGCCTGGCCATCACCCGCAACATTATCCTGCTGCACCACGGCGCGATCCGCCTGCAGAGCGAAGAGGGCGCGGGGACGACCTTTACGGTCAGGATACCGCTCAACTTTATTGACATGAACACGCAGTGACCGGTACGGGAGGGAAAGATATGCCTGGATGGATTCGCGGACGGCTGCTGAAGGCGGCCATCCTTCTGATTCCGATCATTTTCCTGTTCGCCGCCGGCTGCGGCGGGGACACGGCCGAGGTCCCGGACCCGGAGAACGGGGCTTTCGGCATTTATTACCTGAACTCTTCGGGAATGGCGCTGGAGAGCGATATTTTCCGGACCGGGGAAACGGATCCGGAAAAACTTGCGGAAGAGCTCTACGGAAGGCTGCAGGAAAAACCGGCGCAGGGGGACCGCCAGACTGCGGTGCCCGCGGAGACGAAGCTTGCCTACATGTTTCTTGAAAACAATGTGCTGACGCTGAATTTTGACAAGTCCTACTATGCCATGACAAAGGAGCGGGAGATCATGTGCCGGGCCGCCCTGGCCAGGACCCTCACCCAGATTCCCGGGGTGGATTACATCAGCATCAGCTGTGACGGGCAGCCGCTGCAGAATGACGCGGGGAACCCGGTGGGCGCATTTTCCGGAAGCGACTTTGTGTACAGCATCGCGAACGTCAATGATTTTGAGAAGGTTACCCTGACGCTGTACTTTGCCGACGAG
>ONXW01000133.1 GCA_900321915.1 uncultured Eubacteriales bacterium | reverse complement strand
TCGGTGTAGTCTTCCCAGGGGAAGGCGGGGCAGGCGTGATGGCTGCAGCATGCCTCGGTAAGGGCGCGGACTTCCCGCGCCAGGGGGTTGGAAAGTTGTTTAATATGACGGATTTGGGTGGTCTGCTGAATCATGGTATAGTCCTCCAGGACCAGTATACCCGAAATGCGGGGCTTCCGCCACACCGGGAAATTCCGCTTTTTTCGGTTGTTACGCTATCCCTGCCGTGGTAGAATAAACTTGGACTTTTATGTCCCGCCGTGAGGGCGGGAGCGGCCGGCTTCTGTATGGCCGCATTGACACAAATCCAGCATACAGCATAAAAATCAGGGAGCAGCTATGGATTTATATGAGGCACTGAAGTGCAGGCATTCCGTACGGAAGTACCTGAAAAAAGAGGTGGCGGAGAGTCTGCAGGGGCAGATTCTCGCCTTTGCTGAGAAAACGTCGCGGCTCAATGAGAGCATCAGCGTGGAGACGGTGATTCTGGACAACCGGGAGAAGGACGCCGGCATCATCGGGATGAAGCCGGATGCTCCGTATTTCCTCCTGCTTTACTCCGCGGAGGAGGAAGGCTGCGAGCGGAATGCAGGCTATATTTTGGAACAGATTTCACTGTATATGACGGTGAAAGGGCTTGGAAGCTGCATTATCGGGGCCGCCGGGCCCAGGGAAGGAAAGCGCGGCGACAGGAAGTTTATTGCCATGCTGGCCTTCGGCTATCCCGACGTGCCGCTGAGAAGAGAGGCGGCTCTGGCAAAGCGCCTGCCGCTCACGAAGCTCTGCTCGTACCGGGAAGAGCCGGGAGAGCAGATGAAGATTATTCTTAAGGCGGCCAGGCTTGCGCCGTCGGCGATGAACACACAGCCGTGGCGGTTTGTGGTATATTCCGGACGTATTTATGTATTTGCGAAGAACGGCGTGTTTGAGAGGACCGTGGGGCGGAAGATGCGGGAGCTGAGCATCGGCTGCATGCTGTCCCACATCATGCTGGCTGCCGATGAGCTGTGGATGCAGCTGGAGACCCGGACGGAGGAACAGCTGCAGACAAAGGCATTTGGGAACAGTGAGTATATCGTGACGCTGCTTCTGCAGTGAGAAGCGGGCAGATTGCCGGATACGGCAGCAGGACAGAAACTGCACAGCGCAGGCGGCAGGCTGCCTGAAACGGCGGCAGAAAGACAAGGAGACAGACATGATCCAGAAACTGATAGACAGAATTAAAGAGACGAAGGCACCCATCTGCGTCGGCCTGGACCCGATGCTCAGCTATGTTCCGGAGCATATCCTGGAAAATGCGTACGCTGAGTTCGGCGAGACCCTGCAGGGGGCGGCGGAGGCCATCTGGCAGTTCAACCGCGGCATCATTGACGCGACGGCGGACCTGATCCCGGCGGTGAAGCCGCAGATTGCGATGTATGAGCAGTTCGGCATTCCCGGGCTGGAGGCCTACGAGGCGACGGTGAAGTACTGCCAGGATAAGGGCCTGATCGTGATCGGCGATGTAAAGCGCGGCGATATCGGCTCTACTTCCGCTGCCTACGCGACGGGCCATCTGGGCCGGGCGAAGGTGGGCTCGAAGGAATTCCCGGGATTTGACACAGAGTTCATCACGGTCAATCCGTACCTCGGGACGGACGGGGTGAAGCCCTTTGTGGAGCAGTGCAATCAGTATGACAAGGGCATTTTTGTCCTGGTAAAGACGTCCAACCCGTCCAGCGGGGAGTTCCAGGACCGCCTCATCGACGGCAGGCCGCTCTATGAGCTGGTGGCGGAGAAGGTAAATGAGTGGGGAAGCGAATCCATGGACGGCGCATACAGCAATGTCGGCGCTGTGGTGGGCGCGACCTACCCGGAGATGAGCAAAGGGCTGCGGAAGCTGATGCCGAAGACATTTTTCCTGGTGCCCGGCTACGGCGCCCAGGGCGGAACCGCCGAGGATCTGCAGTACTGCTTCAATCCTGATGGCCTCGGCGCCATCGTCAATTCTTCCCGCGGCATCATCGCTGCTTACAAGAAGGATGCCTACAGGGATTTCGGGCCGGAGGAGTACGCGAAAGCGTCCCGCCAGGCGGCCATCGACATGATAAAGGATATCAGCCGGGTGCTGTGATCCTGAAAATGCAGGAATCAGACCGGAAACGGCAGGAATTCGGATCAGAAACAGCAGTGATTCGGACAGGAAACAGCAGGAAAAGGACCAGGTTATGGCTCAGAAAAAGGAAACAGGAATCGTGCTCCGGCAGG
>ONXW01000401.1 GCA_900321915.1 uncultured Eubacteriales bacterium | reverse complement strand
GAGGAGATGGCCCCGGTCAGCGCCCTGGCCTACGATTCCCTCGACATGATTGTGGTTTCGGATTACCAGTTTTCCGCCCTTTCGGGAAAACAGCTGGAGGCTATCGAGACCTTCGTGAAAAACGGCGGCGTGCTGCTTTTCGGCGGCGGGGAGAACTATCTCACCTGCATCGGCTCTTTCGCCGACCGTATCCTGGAGACCCCCTACCCCGAGGCGCAGCTCAGGATGGTGAACATGGGACCGGAGTACGCGGAAGAGAGCCCGGAGGATTCCATGCTGGAGCTGTGGTGCGCGGATGTCCCGCTGAAAAACGGGTTTACGCTCCTTCCCGGGGAAAACTATCCCCTGCTGTCCGGCATGAACGCAGAGGAGGGAAGGATCGCCGCCGCGGGCTTTTCCCTGGCGGATATCTCCTCATTCGCGGCGGCTCACCCGGAGTTTGCCTCCCGCTTCCTCGCGGAGACCTTCGGGGAATCGATCCTGAACGCCCTGAAGACGGACAGCGAGATCGGCAATGCCGTCAATTATACGAGGGTCCGGAACCTTGTGGGGACCGGGGATGCGGGAAGGCTTCCCAATGTGCAGCTTTACGCCGCGATACTGATGCTCTACCTCATCGTGGTGGGACCCGGCGTGTACCTGGCCCTCAGGACAAGGCGCAGGCTCAGGCTTTACCTGGCCTCGGTGGCGCTGATTTCCATGCTGTTTGTGGTGGTGATATACGCGATGGGCTTCCGGACCAGGTTCTCAGGTCCCTTCTATACTTCCGCGCGCATCCTGGAGCTGCAGGAAGGCACGCGGAAAGAAGAGGTTTACCTGAACGCCAGGAGCCCCTTTAACCGTCCCTACAGGACGGAGCTTTCGGCCGGCTATGAGATCCGGCCGCTGACAGACCCCTACGGCGCGGTTTCTTCCGGTTCGGGGAGCGGCCAGGAGGTTCTCGGCATCCGGTATACCGAGGAGGGGCCGGAGCTCAGGATTGGCAGCGCGGCGGCATTTACCAGCCACTTTTTCCACCTGGTAAAGACGGGACAGTCGGAGGACGGGGAGTTCCTGACCGGCGAGGTGAGACAGTTCCGCGATACCGTGAGCGGATCGGTGACCAGCAATTATTCCGGGACGCTGCACAACGCGGTGATCCTTCTGGACGGCAGGGCCCTTCTCCTGGGAGACCTGGAGCCGGGGCAGACGGTGGAGCTTTCGGCGCAGCAGATGGTGAACTGCCCCGTCGGGAATACCGACGTGGTGTCGGCCTGCCTGGCCGGCGCGGCCGGGACAGACCCGGGCAGCAGGGTCAGGGACGACGGTTACCTGCTGGCGCTGGAGAGAAGCCGGCTCCTGGGATTCCGCATGGAGCAGAACCGCAGGAGTTACCGTGATAAAGCCGTTTTTGCGGCCTTCCCCGGGGAGGGGGAGGAGAAGGATATCCTCCGGGAGGAAACCGGGGGAGGGACCGCGGACCGGCGGGGCCTCACGATGAACGGGCTCACACTTGTGGCGGCGGTTTTGCCGGCTGATTTTTCCGACCGGGGGCAGGTATGCGTCTCTGCGCTCCGGGAGAGCCCGCGCGTCCTGGACGGCATCTATGACTATGAGAATAACCTGATGTACGCGGAGGAGCCGGGGGATACCCTGACGCTGGAGTATAACCTGGGCAATGAGCTCACGGTCACGGGCGTCGATTTCGAGCAGGTTTCCGAGCTGTTCACGCGGAGCGAGGACCGCTCCGTCCCGGTGTTCGAGGGAAACATGTACTTCTTCAACTACAATGAGAGCCGCTATGACCTGATGAAGGTGCGGACGGGATATACGGCGGAGGAGCTGGAACCCTATCTGTCCCCGTCGAATACCCTGATGGTCCGGTATGCGTGGAACGGGGAGGTCACCGACACGGGGGTTTATCTTCCCGTGCCGTACACGGTGGGGAACTAGCGTATGGGCAAAATAGTTCTGGAATTAAAAAACCTGAAAAAATCCTTCGGCAATTATTCCGTGCTGGACGGGCTGTCCCTCTCCCTGGAGGCGGGGGAGCTCTACGGCTTTGTCGGGGCCAACGGCGCCGGCAAGACCACGACGCTTAAAATTGCCGCGGGACTTCTTTCGCCGGATGAGGGGGAGGTCACCATCTGCGGGGAGGATCTCTGGGCGAACCGGCACGATATGAAGCTTTCCCGGTTTATCCTTTCCCGGATAGGCTACGTCCCTGATTTCTTCGGGGTCTACGACAATATGCGCGTGTCGGAATACATGGATTTCTTTGCGTCCTGCTATTCGATGAACGGCATCCGGGCCAGGCGGCGCTGCGAGATGCTCCTGAACCTGACGGGGCTGGAGGAGAAGGCGGGCTATTATGTGAGCAGCCTCTCCCGGGGCATGAAGCAGAGGCTCTGCCTCGCGAGGGCCCTGATTCACAACCCGACCCTGCTCATCCTGGACGAGCCGGCCGCCGGCCTCGACCCCGTGACGAGGAGCCAGTACCTGTCCATCCTGCGGACCCTCCGGGAGCAGGGGAAAACGCTGATCATCAGCTCCCATATCCTTTCGGAACTCTCGGATATCTGCACATCGGCGGGTATCCTGGAAAACGGGAAAATGCTGGTGAGCGGGACGCTGGAGGAAATATTCGCGGGCGTAAGCCTCTC
>ONXW01000393.1 GCA_900321915.1 uncultured Eubacteriales bacterium | reverse complement strand
GATAGCAACAACCTCATAACCCTCAGCCTCAAACATCTGTCTGAAAGCAAGACGACCGATACGACCGAAACCGTTAATCGCAACTTTTACCATGACAATATCCTCCTTGAATTTGTTATTAATGATCAACAATTTGCTACATTATACTAAATCTCCTGCCAAAATACAAGTATCTGCTCTCTTCTTTCCCATGAACATTTGCGGTAGTATTTTCCATGAGGATCCGATATAATAATGATATCTTAATTTATAGAATGAATCTGACAAGGAGACCGATATGGAACAGATTACAACTTATAAATACCAGTGTATGGGAAATGACTACCTGGTCTACGACCCGAACCGCAGCCCGGTTGTGCTCTCCGCCGCCGGCATCGCCCGCCTCTGCGACCGTCACTTCGGCATCGGGGCGGACGGCGTTCTCGTAGGCCCCTTCCTGGACCGGGAAAGAATGTACGTGAAAATCTACAATGCCGACGGCAGCGTATCCGCCAGGAGCGGCAACGGCATGGCTATCTTCGCCCGCTATCTCCGCGACCAGGGATATGTGCAGAAAAGCAGCTTTACATTCGATACCGACGCCGGAGAGGAGCATGTTATTTACCTGAACGAGGAAGGCAGGCGCCTGAAGGTTTCCATGGGCATCCCCACCTTCTGGAGCGATGAGATCCCCGTGACCGGCGAGCGGCGCGAGATGGTGAACCAGATCATGGTGTTCGGCAAGATCCCGTATGTCACGACCTGCCTGTCCCTGGGGAATCCCCACTGCGTCATCTGGATGAATGAGATCTCAAAGGATATTGTCTGCCGCATCGGCGAGCATTCCGAGAATGCGGAGTATTTCCCCGAGAAGGTCAACACCCAGCTGCTGAATGTCCTGGACCGCACCAACATCCAGATTGAGATCTGGGAGCGCGGCACCGGTTATACCCTGGCCGGCGGCTCCAACGCCTGCGCCGCCGCCTGCGCGGCATACAGGATGGGCCTGGCCGACCGGAACATGTATGTGCACATGCCCGGCGGAATCCTGGAAGTGGAGATCCGGGAGGACGGCGAAGTCTACATGGTCGGCGCCGTCGATTATGTCGGATCCATTTCCCTGGGCAATGAACTCAGCGAGCAGATACGGGCGCTGAAATAGTTTCCCGGCTTTCGCTCTCCCACCAGAAAAGGAGGTTATCCGTTGAAATTTACCAAGATGCACGGGTGCGGCAATGATTATGTCTATGTCAACGGCTTCGAGGAGAAGGTGAAGGATCCTTCCTCCGCCGCGATCCGGGTCTCGGACCGTCATTTCGGGATCGGCGGCGACGGCCTGATCCTCATCAACCCTTCCGATAAGGCAGACTGCGAGATGGCCATGTACAACGCCGACGGTTCCCGCGGGGAAATGTGCGGCAACGGCATCCGCTGCGTCGGGAAATACGCCTACGATCACGGCATTGTTGACAGGACCGATATTTCCATCGAAACCCTGGCCGGCATCAAGCACCTTCACATGGAGCTGGAAGACGGACGTGTCTCCTCGGCCACGGTCAATATGGGAAGGCCCGAGCTCACCTCCGCCATCGACGAGGCAATCGCCGTCGACGGCACGGAGGCGAATTTCACCGGCATTTCCATGGGGAATCCCCACGCGGTGGTCTTCGTGGATGACCCGGCCATCCTCGACCTTCCGGTCATCGGGCCGCCCTGGGAAAACCATCCCCGCTTTCCGAACCGCACCAACACGGAATTTGTGAAGGTCCTGGACCGTTCCCACGTGCGGATGCGTGTCTGGGAGCGCGGATCCGGCGAAACCCTGGCCTGCGGCACAGGCGCCTGCGCTGTGGCGGTCGCCTGTATCCTGCACGGTTATACGGATGATACCGTGACGGTGCACCTGCTGGGCGGCGACCTGGTCATCCGCTGGGACAGGCAAGAGGATCTTGTCTATATGACCGGCCCTGCCACGGAGGTTTTTCAGGGAGAAATTGAACTGTAACATCTGTAAGGTACCGAACCGGTAAAAGCATATGGAAGAACAGGAGGCAGGATATGGCAGAAAAGCACGTTGTCATCACCATCGGCAGGCAGTATGGAAGCGGCGGCGCCGCAATCGGAAAACAGCTTGCGGAAGAACTTGGCATCAGTTTTTATGACAAAAACATACTCCGAATCAATTCCGACGAGAGCGGCATCAAGGAGAGCTATTTCCATCTCGCTGACGAGAAAGCCGGAAGCCGCATTCTCTACCGCATCGTATCGAACCTGCGGCCGGAGAAATCCTCTCCTTCCTTCGGTCCGGATCTGACAGATTCCGACAACCTGTTCCGGTTCCAGTCCGAGGTGATCCGGAAGCTGGCGGAGGAGGAATCCTGCGTCTTCATCGGCCGCTGCGCGGATTTTGTCCTGGAGGGCACCGAAAACCTGGTGCGCGTGCACCTGAATGCCGACCTGGAATCCCGCATGGCCAGGATTGCGGAGCGCAACCCGCAGGAAACAGACGTCCTGCGCCTCATCCGCAAGGTTGACCGGGAGCGCAATGACTACTACCGCTATTACACCGGCCGCGACTGGGCCAATTCCGAACACTATGACCTTGTGATCAACACCACAAAGCCGGGTATCGAAGGCACGGTGGCCATCATCCGCAGGTACCTGGAGACGGTGGGATATGAGCCCTGATTCTTACAGAAGGCGCTGACAGCTTGACGAATCAGCCGATTCATAATAGAATATAATTAATCATCAGATAGTTTTTATAATTATTTGGTGAGAGTGCAATAAAATGCGTGTAGTGCGCATTAACCTATTGAACGGATCAGAATCATCTCTGCCAGGAAGCCGGTAATGGTAACAAAAAAACAATTCGAAAATTCCCGAGTATTACTCCGTTACTTCCGTTCCCGGCAGAACTGGTCAGAATCTCTCGGCCCGGGTAAAACAACCAGTACCCGGAACCGAACAAGAGGACACCCCGAAAGGGGTGTCCTCTTGTTTTATCTCATCGGGGCTGTTTAAGTCATCAGCCCTTCTTCAGTCCGTAGTGCTCCGCCACCTTCGCGAAGGCCTGCATGGAGCGCACAATCATATCATAGGAGACGCAGTAGGCAATGCGCACGTACCCGGGGCCTGCGAAGGAGCTTCCCGGCACCACGAGCACATTATATTTTTTGCACTCGTCGCAGAATTCCTTTTCATTCTCCACCGGGGATTTCACCCACATGTAGAACGCGCCCTGGGGATAGACGCACTCAAATCCCAGATCCGTGAGGCCGTTGTAGAGGGCATTCCGGTTCCTGTCATAGGCGGCCACATTGACCTGCGCGTCAAGGCAGCGGATGATTGCCCGCTGGATGAGCGACGGGGCATTGACCGCACCCATCACGCGGTTGGCGATGGTCGCCGCCTGGATCACCTCTGCGCTGTCCGTCACCTCATCCGGAATCACCAGGTATCCGATACGCTCTCCCGGAAGTGACAGGGATTTGCTGTAAGAATAGCATACCATGGTATTCTCATAGTATTTCGTCACGTAGGGAACCTCGGCGCCGTCATACGCCAGCTCCCTGTAGGGCTCGTCGGAAATGAGGACAATCTCCGTCCCGTACTCCTTCTCTTTTTTCCTGAGGATGTCCGCCATGGCCCGGAGGGTTTCTTCCGAGTAAATGACGCCCGTGGGATTGTTCGGGGTATTGATGATCACCGCCTTTGTCCGGGGGCCTATCTTCTCTTCCATCTCCGCCAGGTTCGGCTGGAAGGTCGGGAGGTTCGGGGACACAATGATGAGCTTTCCGTCATAATTGCGGACATAGTTTCCGTACTCCACGAAATACGGGGCAAAGGTCAGGACCTCGTCCTCCGGGTTAAGCAGCGTTTTCAGAGCAATATTCAGCGCGCTGGCCGCGCCCACTGTCATAATCAGGTTCCTGCTCCCGAAAGCCGTGCCGAACCGTCTGTTCAGGGATTCCGCGATGGCGCCCCGCACATCCTCATAGCCGGCATTTGCCATATAGCCGTGCACGAAGAGGGAATCCTCCTCGTCCAGCACCCCGCGGATGGCGCGGTTGACTTCTTCCGGCGCCGGAACGCTGGGATTGCCGAGGCTGAAATCGTAAACATTTTCCCGGCCGTACTCTTTTGCCAGACGGTTCCCCTCCTCAAACATCATCCGGATTGCGGAATTGTTGTGTACCAGAGGGATCATTTTCTCTGAAATCATCACTGTTTTTTCCTCCTGAATCTTCCAATCAGTTTTTTCCCGGCGCCCTTGTCCAGAAGATACACCATCGCCATGGCAATCCCGGTCACACCGAAGTAAAACCAGGTGATCGGCAGGGAAAACCAGGTGGTGAAGAAGGACAGGATCATGTACAGGGCAAACTGGCCGTAAAGCAGGTAAATGAACGGGTTCCGGCCGTGAACAGCCGCCCTCCCGACCTGCGCCGCCGCGGCAGCAAGCGCGGCCTGGAAGGCGCAGACGCCCGGCAGTCCGAAATCGTACCAGGCATCATAGATGATGGTGGTCGTCGTCAGCTCCGCCTTCACGTACATGTTGCCCCAGCAGGTCAGGAACCAGTACCGGTTCTTCAGGCCGGTAAAGGTCCACAGCGGGAACAGCCCCTTGGCCCCCATCGTGTGGAACCGCAGATGCCGCGTCAGGAAATTAAAATTTTCATAGTTATTAATTATATACATATACGGCTGGGAAATAAACACCGGCGTATCTGCATTCTTCATCTCAAACACCGCATTCAGGTACGCGGAATCATGCCCCCGCACCACCGTCAGCAGTGCGAACAGGCCGGCGCACAGGACTCCGGCCGCCCCGACCCATATGGGGCTGAGCTGTTTTCCGGACATCCCCGCATAGACCAGGACTGTCAGGAGGATTGAGAACAGCATCTGTGACCGTGACGCGCAGAGTATGGGGATCAGGAACCCCATGCCCGCCGACAGGGCCACAGGCAGGTCCCATAAAAGCCGGCGGCGCTTTTCTGTCAGGAACCATATTACCGCCATGGCGGGAAGAAGCACCGCGCTGACGGTAAAGTAGTGGACTCCCTTGACATGGAAGGCCGCATAGGCGTGGGGAACGCCCCGGACAAAGAAGGGAATGTACCCCAGGACCGCCGCCTCAAACACAAAGGCCAGGAAAACCACGGCCGAAAGGCCCGCGATAGACAGGAAAATCCCGAAATGCCCGCAGGAAGCCGCGTCGGTTCCGGGAACACTCTCCCTCTCTTTCCGGCGCGTCACGAGCTCATAGACAGCCCAAAATACTACGAAAGCCAGCAGGAATGAGAGCCAGGCCTGCGCGGTCCAGACGCCGCTTACCCTGCTCAGCTTCAGCAGTGCCAGCCCCTCGCCTCCCACGAAGCTGAGGGCGAAGAGCCCCCGCAGAGTGAGAGGATCCCGGCGCTTTTTCCGGTCTTCCAGGTAAAGCCAGCAGGCAGCCGCGATGAGGCCCAGGCCGGAAGCGGTATCATGCCCGCTCACTGACAGCAGGAAAGACGCCGCATAACAAATCAGATAAACGGTCATAACTCATTTTCCACAAAAGAGGAAAGCTCCTTCAGCGCATCCACCTCATCGGGCCCGGTGCAGACAATCTCAAAGGAATCCCCGCAGCGGATGCACGCGCCCAGCACGCTGAGTACGCTTTTGGCATTGTAATGGGTCCCGCGCAGGAACAGCTCCACGTCGGACTTAAAATGCATGGCCCGGCTGCAGAGATGTTCCGCCGGCCGAAGATGCAGTCCCCCGGGTATCTTTAGGGTAACCGTCGTCTTAATCATGGCTGCTCCTCCGCAGATTCCTGCGCTGTCTCGGGGCTCTCCCCCGAAGGCTCTTCCGAACCATCCGCGGACTCTTCCGCAGCGGAGGAAGACTCTTCCCCCGTCTCCAGCTGCGTTTCCTGTCCCGTCTGCTCGCCGCGCTCCCGGATGTGCACAGTCACTTCAGAGTTCCCCCTCTGCACGCAGCTTTCCGGAAGGGTCAGCGTGACGCGCACCTGGTGGGTTCCCGCCCCGAGGCTGCTGACATCCGCCGTCGGATGCATGGAGCTCACGGTAAGGCCTTCCACATCCTCCGCAAAGCCCTGTACGGAAACATCCACATTGGACGCTTCCACACCGTAGCTGAAGCTGCCGCTCTCCCCGATAATGGAAATATCGCTGGTCCGGACAGTGAAGGTTCTCTCCGTGAGAGCTTCAACCTTCAGGGTTACCGGGATGACAGTGCTGTCCAGCCCGGTCAGGGACACGCCGGAAGGCAGGTAAGAGCTGATATCTACTTCTGTTTTGACATCGGCCCGGGCATCCTCCACGTTAAGCGCGGGATTCTGGATCCGGATTTCCGATACGGAGGCAAGCGCCGTCGCGGTGCCCGCCACCGTGACTGTCGGGACCGTCGTCTCCGCGCCCACAAACCGGAATCCGGGCGCGACGTTCCCGGCCACAACAAAGTTCAACGGGATCTCCTTCAGCCTGAGCACCCGCATGGTATAGGCGATATCGCCCCCGAGAAGCCTCACGGATTCATCCAGGTTCAGCTCGTTCCCGTTGGCGTCGTAGAACCCGGGGGTTGCCTGGCCGCTCACGTCGGCGTCCGCGCCGGTCACGTCAAACTCGATGCCCACGGAACTGATCTGTCCGACCAGGGACTGGGGCCCCTTGACGGTTACCTTCTCCGGACGCATCGTGACGCCGCCCGCCTGGTACCCGCCCTCGACGGTTCCCTGCGGGAAAGCCCGCAGCGCGAATTCCTTCGTCTGCAGCGGTTCCGTCTGGATACGGATGACCTCCGGGGACCGGACGGTCGGGCCGGATTCTATCAGGTCCTCATGGTTGACGACCCGGACCGTGATGGGGATGGCCCCGGTAACATCATACATCTCCGCGATATCCGCCGACGCGTAAAAGTCGTCGGATTTGATCTTATATTCATCCTTTGTCTTTGCCTTGAAGCTGATCGTCGCTGTGTTTTTCCCGATAACCTCATAGGTCATATCGGCCTTTTCCAGCACTTCCGCGTTCACTATGGTGACAGGGATTTCCCGCATGATGGTCTTGCTGGGATTCGCCACATTGACCACCGCGAGCCACACAAGAAAAGCTAACGCAATCGCTACCAGCTTCAGGCTGAGATTATTCAGCAGCCTTCCCTTCATTCTTCTTCCTCATCTTCCATACAATTCCGAACCTTGCGGAATTCTCTTCCTCTTTTACCATCTCCTGCTTCAGGAGCGTCGTCAGCGCGTCCGGGTCCTTGATGCGTCTGAGCTGCCCGCCCTGCGCCACGGAGACACTGCCCGTCTCCTCTGAAACCACCAGGGTTACGCTGTCGGTGGTCTCGCTTACGCCCACCGCGGCGCGGTGCCTTGTCCCCAGCGCCTTGCTGATATCCATGTTTTCCGAGAGGGGAAGGTAACAGGTGGCAGCCGCCACACGGTTTCCGCGAATCAGCACCGCCCCGTCATGCAGAGGGGTATTGTGCTCGAAAATATTGATCAGGAGCTGGCTTGTCACCACGCCGTCCACTTCAATGCCCGTCCGCTCGATCTCCCCGAGGGGGGTTCCCTTCTCTATCACGATCAGGGCGCCGGTCTTCACCCGGCTCATCTCAAAGCAGGCGCGCACAAGCTCGCTGATGGTCTTCGCTGTAAACTCTGCCCTGGCCATCTCCGTCTCGGTCTGGAACAGGCGGCCGAACACATTCTGGCTTCCCAGCTGTTCCAGCGCCTTCCGGAGCTCCGGCTGGAAAATAATCAGGAGCGCCGTGACCGCGATAAAGGAAAACTTCTCCAGCAGCCAGAGAATGGTATCCAGCTGGAGAATGGTCGCGAACAGGAAAAAGGCGAAGATGAACAGGATTCCCCGGAGCAGCGTCCACGCCCGGGTATTCTTGATCCAGAGAAGCATCTCATAGACAAGAAGCGCAATGAGAGCGATCTCGATGACATTCTTAAATGTCATCCGCGGTACAAACGCAAACCAGGAATATACCGTCGTAAAAAACGAAGCCACGCTCTCACCTCCTTCTCACCCTGTTTATTTTCTGTACTCTCACGTCGGCCATGGCGATGGTTGACTTCGGCACGGCCTTGACGTAATAGTAATAATCTTCATCTTCAAACTGCAGGTATTCTGTCCGGGAATAATCCACGGAAAAAACGAAAAAACGGTAAATGGCCGCGCACCCGAGGGCCAGCACCACAGACAGCACCGTCTGCGGTACGGAAACCGGAAGCCCCAGGGCGATATTGCCGGCAAGCTGCATGGAAAGCCCCGCCAGGATCCCCGCAAACACGGCGATCTCCCAGGCATAATTGACAGAAAGCTTCCTCACGATAACCACGACGAGGACCAGCAGGCCGCAGGAAAAGACCATGACTATCATGACGGGGTTCGCCAGGAAGCCTCTCGTGATGCGGGCCAGGAGATTTGTCATCTCCGTCTGCTCTCCCCCGGCAAACAGGCTGCTGTTCTGCCGCACGTACAGGACCATGTAATAGACAAATATCCCGACGGACATTGGGACTATGGAGACGACCGTGCCCGAGAGGCCGACCAGGATAGCAAGCACAAAGGGAATCTTTGCCGCCAGAAGGATCGGCGCCAGGATCACACTCCATAAGGACTTTACGCGCACGCCGGCAAGCAGGAGCACAATCACGCCAAGTATCATGCCTGCCACGAGCGCCACCTCCGGGGATACCGAGTAGAAATCCGCCAGAAGCACAATTCCCGCAAGCACCACGGACACGCCCATCGGCAGAAACGCGAACACAGCGCTCAGCACCAGGATGACCGGGATTCTCCCCAGCGAAGGCTGGTAAGGGGCATAGAGCCTTAAGAACAGCAGTCCGCCGAGAAACAGCGCAAACCGCACCGCGTAATCCGCATATACACTGTATTTTTCATAAAACGCCCGAAGACGTTCCCGGAATTCAAGGAGTCCCCTCATAGACGTTTTCCCTCCCTCTGAAGCCGCTCCGCGCGGTTTCGGTATTCGTACCGCCTTGCCATCATCCGGAGCTTTGACTCATAGGTTTTCCGGACGCCCATGCTGTCATCGTATTCCGCCGTGCGGAGCATTGTGAGCACACCCAGGTAAGCCGTCAGGCCCACCAGGTAGATTCCCGCCGTCACGGTGATCCGCGTGGTCAGCAGGTTCAGGCTCAGGCTGGAAAGATACCTGTCCAGATTGTAGATGACAAACAGTCCGAAAATCAGGAGGAAACTGACAGAATAGCGAAAAAAGCCACGCAGCAGATGGCGGCCTACATAATCACTCCTGAAAAAATCCGAGGTTTCGCGGATCTCGGCGCCATGCTTCTTTTCAAACATAGCCAGGTCCGTCATCATCCTCAGCTTATCCTCTCTCAGCATGCTGTTTTCTCCCCGGTATTTGCGGAACAGACGACATATTGACACATATATCATCATATCATGTTCCGGCCAAAATATCGAGTTCACCGTGAAATATTAATGAAACTGTCAGTTTGTTAAGAAACAGGGATGTTCCCTGTAGTACGCCAGCATCAGGTCCACCATCCGTCCGTAGCTCTTTGTCCCGTCCCGCTGCCCCTGCGCTTTCAGGTAAGTGTCATTGATGCGCTCGTGCGCCTCGGCGTACGTCCCGTCATACTGCTCCCAGAACAGGTTGTTTTCCCGCATGTCCTCCCTGGCACGCGCGCAGAGTGTCCCGTATATTTCCCGAAAAGCCTCGCGGTCGGCCGAGGCGAGCGCATTGCCCGCGTACACCCACCCTGACAGCCATCCGCTGTAGGAAAACCAGGGATCCGTGGAACGGCTGGCGGCGAGAAAACCGATGAAGTTCGCCTCATCCTCCCGCATCCAGCCCCGCAGGTGGGACAGTTCGTGGCAGATGGTGAACGGCATGTTATACCCCGGGATTTCCCGGTTGCAGTTCGCCTCCACGCAGAAGGGACTGTAAATGCCTGTCACCTGCTGTACGGTAAAGAACCGGGAAAAGAGCGGGAACTTGGGCGCAGGATACCTTCCCTTAAGCCCCGGGAATTCCTCCCCCAGCGCTTCCATGGCGCGCCTCCCCTCTTCGGCCTGCTCCCGGAGGGAAGGTTTCATAAGGCTTCCGGGATCCGCGGCGTGCAGGTTGACCTGCTCCGCCAGGCAACGGCAGAGGTTTTCAAGTTCTTCCGCGCTGCTCTCCCGGACCGCAAGGCCGGCCTGTCCGGCAAATGATTCCGCCCTGTAGTTGACCCCGCAGAACACGGTGTATAAAAGAAACCCGGCGCTCAAAGCGGCCGCCGCATAAGATGCCGCATCCCGGACACGGGCTTTCCCCAGAAGGCACAGCACAATCCGGAACAGCAGTCCCAGAAGCACCGCCGCTAGAAGGACCTCCGAGAGGGAAAAGGGAAAAAGCCCGGACACGCTGCTGACCGCGGCTGCCGCCGGAAGATAAAAATATGCCCGGTACCCTGAGGCAAAGCCGGGCACAAAAACCGACGCAAGGCTCAGCAGGACCCCCGCCGCCGCCATTGCGGCGGATATGCCCCACCGGTTCCGCTTTTTATTATTTCCAGACAAATTACTCACTCTCCATTCAAGCCCCGCTGCAATAAAAACGGGGCTGCAGAACATTCCGCAGCCCCGGTCATTTATATCATTCAAGACACGCCCGCGTGTCCTGCGCGCCACGTGCCGGATGCCGCCAGGCATCAATTACCAGTCAGCACGTGTGCGCATGCCAGCGCAGCGTATAACTCATCGGGGGATTGTCCCCCACTGCTGAGTCTGGTTTGTTACCCGCCTTAAGAAGCGGGGACATCCCACACTGCAGTTATCTCCGTCCGATGTCATAACTTCGGAGCCTGCTGAAAGTCCGTACGCGCGTTCCCGAGGAACCGTGTGTCCTCGGCGGCCGGATTCCGACCATCAGGGACTGCTCCCAGAGGAACCACTGTCCCGTGGAAGGCTTCATCCGGAACGTCATCGGCCGTTCCGTCTCCGCCCCGCCGGATCTCAGGTAAATCGTAAGGAAACCGTCGTTCAGGTTATCCCTGCTGTAGGAATTCTCATACAGGGCAAGGCAGTAAGGAACTTCCGGCGTATAGCCGTTCTCCGGGACGGCGCCGGCAAAATAGGAGTATGGGATATATGTCTGTCCTTTGAAACGTTCAGCAAGAAACTGTCTGTCGTAAATTCCCAGCGGACGCGGCCCGCGCAGGTAATTCAGCATTTCCAGGCCGTCGCTGCGATCCTCGACATAAGCGCAGAGCGCCGCCAGTGTCAGAAACGCCGTCTGCTCCGGCGCGCGCATCGATGCTTCGGGCATCTTCAGCATTTCGGCCAGGTTTGCCGGCAGCCGGTAAACAATCAGGTTAGCACTGTTCGTCATATCCTCCCCTCCTTTTTTTTCAGACTCCAAAGCTTTGCTTCTTTGATTCTAACGATACCAAAGTGAAGTTGAAAATGCAACAAAAAACTTACATTTATAACAGTTTTCTTACACTCTTGTAATACATTCGTCACCCGTATATAATTTTTCCAGGTTCCTCCTGCGGGACTTGAAAATCTAGGAAAAGAGGATATGCCATTTATGGATTACAACCGGAAAAAAGAGCGCCTCAGCAGGCAGATTGAAGAGCTGTGCAGGACCGACACCGTGCTGGCCTTCTCAGGCGGCGTGGACAGCGCCCTCCTCCTCTCCCTCCTGAAGGAAGCCTCAGGCCCAAACGGCACAAAGGTCCTCCCGGTAACCTTCCGCACCGTCCTCCATCCGGCAGCGGATCTGGAAGCGGCGGGAAAGGTATGCAGGGAACTGGGAACCGGCCACCTTATCCTGGATATCGATGAAACGGCCAGTCCGGAGATCATGGAAAACCCTCCGGAGCGCTGTTATCTCTGCAAGAAGATGCTGTTTAAAACCCTCCGGGAGTTTGCGGCTTCCGTCTCCGCTCCCGCCGTCATCGACGGGACAAACCTGGATGACACGATGGTTTACCGTCCGGGTCTCAAAGCTCTTGCGGAGCTGGGAATAAAGAGCCCCCTGAAGGATGCCGGCATGACGAAGGCCGATGTCCGCCGCATGGCCGCGGAGCGCGGTCTTTCCGTATCCTCCCGCCCTTCCGCGCCGTGCCTTGCCACGCGGTTCCCCTATCACACGCACCTGACGCCGGAGATGCTCAGGACCGCGGAAGAAGGGGAAGCCGTCCTGCGGAACTTCATCACCGGAAATATCCGGCTGCGGATACACGGGAACCTGGCGCGCATCGAGGCGGATCCGGAGCAGTTCCCGGCCCTTTCGGAACACCGGGCAGAGATCACAAAAGCCCTGAGAGACCTGGGCTTTCAGTTCATTACCCTGGATCTCTCGGGCTTTCGCTCAGGAAGCTATGATACCTGATGTTTCTGTTCTGTCTTTCGTGAGCGGGGACATTTACCAGAAATCGGCCCCGTTCACCGTAAAGTGGTCTTTTCCTTCCCGGATGACGTTGATCATGGTCCGCCCGGTGTTCAGCACCACTTCATTCCCCGCGCCGTCATAAAACCGGGTCGGGCTGTAATCCCCTTCCTTCTTCCAGAGCACCGGGATCATCTTTCCCCGGGTAATAAAGTACCCGTGGTGTCCCTCGTCGATGGTATGGAAGATCTTGTAGCTTAAGCCCCGCTCGCCGGCGGCGCAGCACTCTACCAGGATGTTGTCGAAGGAAAGCTGCACATCGTCGACGGCATCCTTCTGGGGTTCGCCGTAGATAGAGCGGTAATACTTTTTGTCCTCCGCGTTGTAATGATAGGAGGATTTCGTCACGGGGAAGGATCCCCGCATGTCTATCTCGAAAGCGTCGTAGGTGTCGGCGTATCCGGTCATGTCATTCTCTTCATCCCCGAACACAAAGTTGAAGTGGTCCGGCTCGTACACGTCCTTGTGGGTCCGGGCAAACCCGGCTTTTTCCAGCGCCGCCTCCACGTGCTCCCCGTCGGTGTACAGGGTGTGCTCCGACCGGGATCCCTTGGGAATCCTGTAAAATGCCCCGTACTCCGAACCCATCACGCCGCCGACGCCGTTCAGGTTATCCACGTCTTCCCTGGTCAGGATGGGTTTTACAAAGACCTCCGGGCCGCCCGCATGGACAAAAATGGGGTCCCATTCCAGTCCGATGGTCACGTAGTAGTCCCGGATGCTCCGGATGTTTCCGAGCCTCGGGAGATCCTCCCAGTTGACCAGGATTCCCATCTGGCGGCTCATATCGCCCTCTTCCAGAATCTCGTAGAAAACCTCCGCGCGGTTGATACCGTACTGGGGCTGCGCTTTCCTGTCAATGGGATACATCACGGCAAGCGGGCGCTTCGCGTTCTCCTCCTCCGTGACCCACTGGTGGGTCAGGCTGGACCGCACCATCCCTTCCTGCGGAGGGATATCCTCTTTCACCTCCGGGACAGTCTCGGCCTCGGTCTCATCCTCAATCTCCAGTACCGCTTCCGTCGGCTCTGTCTCCGTCTCCGCGGGAGCTGTCTCCCCGTTTCCTCCGCCGCAGCCGCCCAGCGCCAAAGCCGCCCCGAGAAGGGCCGCCATCGCCGCATACTTCAGGTTCCCGTGCCACTTGATCTTTTTTCTCATACCCGTTTCCCCTTTGCCCTTTTTCAGAAGGATTCTATATTCCAGTATAAACAAAAAAACGGCGGGTGCAAACAGATTTTTCCTCTCAGTCCTTCTCAAGCAGCATCACGGTCTCTATCCCCGACGTGGAGGGAAACATGTTCACGCAGCAGGTGCGTTTTTCCCGGTATCCGGCATTCTGCAGGATCTCCAGGTCGCGGACCAGGCTGGTGGGCTTGCAGGACACATAGACGATACGCTTTACGCCGAATCCGATGATCTTGCCTATGGCCTTCGGGTGGATGCCGTCCCTGGGCGGGTCCAGGATGATAAGGTCCGGCTTCTCCGAAAGGCCGTCCACCACCCGGAGCACGTCCCCGGCGATGAACTCGCAGTTGGAAAGGCCGTTCAGCGCCGCGTTCTCCCGGGCAGCCTCCACGGCTTCCTCCACGATCTCCACGCCCACCACCTTCTCCGCCACCGGCGCCAGCATCTGGGCAATGGTGCCGGTACCGCTGTAGAGGTCAAAGATCACCCGCGGCGTTTCTCCCGCGTTCTCCAGGGCATATTCCCGCACCTTGCCGTACAGGACCTCCGCGCCTCCGGAGTTGGTCTGGAAAAATGAAAACGGCGTAATCCTGAACTGCAGTCCCAGCAGTTCCTCCCGGATTACATCCGTCCCGTACAGGATCTCTGTCCCTTCGTCTATCACCGCGTCCGCCGGGGAATCGTTCGACGTGTGGAGGATACCCGCGATCTTTCCTTCCAGCGGCAGCTCCAGGAGCCTCTCCTTAAAACCGGAAAGCAGTTCTCTCTCCGCCTCCTTTTCCATCTGTGAAGTCGTCACCAGGTCAGCCAGCATCTCCCCGGTCTTAAAGGTCCGGCGCACCAGCAGGTGCCTGAGATATCCCTCATGGGTCCGCCGGTGCAGGAAGGGGATTCCCCGCCCGGCAAAATACTCCCTCGCCGCCGAGAGAACCCTGCAGAAATCCGGATGCACAATACGGCAGCCGTCCGCCGTCACAATGTCGTAGAAGCTCCCGCGCCGGTGCATGCCCAGCGCCAGGGGGCCTCCCATGTACTCGTCGCCGAAGGTGAATTCCATCTTGTTCCGGTATTCCTGCAGCAGGGGACTGTCAGATATCCCCTCAAAGTGCATGTCCGGACAGACCTCCCGGAACAGGCGCCTTATCTGCCCCTCTTTCATGGCCAGCTGCGCTTCCCCGGTCATTGTCTGGTATAGGCACCCGCCGCAGGCGCCGAAATGGGGACAGACATCCTCCGCCTTCTCCTGCGGAGAGGGGGAGAGTATCTCCAGGACCTGTCCTTCCGCGCGGCCTCCGCGCTTTTTGCTGACCCGGAACCGGATCCTCTGGCCCGGGATCGTGTTTTTTACTGTCACGACGGTTTTCCCGTCTTCTGCGGGGTTCTCCTCCGCAGGTTCTGTCTCCACAATCCCGCGGTTCGGGAAATCCACCCTCGCCACAATGCCTTCCAGAATATCACCCTTTTTCATAGCACCCTCCCGCGGCGGCCATTCAATATCCGTTGGCCGTCGTATGTCCGCCCGTGCAAGCACGGCGGCCATTCTCCGGCCTTATCGCACAAAATGCGGAGACGCCGCAGCGCCTCCGCTTTTTACCTTTACTTCTGTTTTCTGCCGCAGCATAAGCCTTTCAGGATTACTCCTGCACAGCTTCCTTGACTGCTTCCGCAACCTTCTCTGCCTTCTCGGCAGCGGCGTCCACGGCTTCCTCCGCTTTTTCGGCAGCGGCATCAACAGCCTCTTCCGCCTTCTCAGCAGCTTCTTTCACCTTTTCGGCAGCTTCTTCCTCATCGTCGGGATAATCAAACTCATCCTCATCCTCATCGTCGAAATCATCCTCGAAATCCTCGAGATAATCCGGCTCCAGGAAGCGGTAAACCGCATAGGCGATACCCGCTACCGCGGCGATGGCTCCGATGACGGCAAACACCCAGAGAAAGCAGCTTTTCTTCTTCTCTTCCTCCTCCTGTTTCCGGAGAAGATCGTTCAGTCTGGTTGCGCCGATAAGTTCCTCTAATCTTGCCAGTGCATCTCCCCTGACATTCTCAAATCTGTTCATTGGCATACTCTCCTTTCCCTTAGCAGCGTCCGCGGGATGCCGCACCATGCGGATAATCCCGGACGCCCCCTGCCGTCCTGCTGCTCCTATATTATATCACGCGCCCTTCTTCCTTTGCAACGGAAAATGCCTTCTGTCCCTCAGATCTTCGCAAGCTTCGCAAAGGAGGCAAACATCTTTCTCACACCGGCCTCATCGAATTCCACGGTCACCTCGAAATCCCGTCCGCCGTCCTTGATCTCCGTAACGGTGCCCTCCCCGAAGCGGGAATGCAGTACCCGGTCTCCCACGGCATAGTCCAGCCTGTCGGCCTTCTGTATGGAAAATGTTTTGCCGAAGGACGGCTGTTTTGAGATGGTCTTTCCCGCGGGCCGGCTTCCCTGCGCGTTTCCGAAGGAAGCTCCCTTTCTGCTGCCGGGATCCCGGAATCCCGCCGCCTTTTCCAGCAGGTTTTCCGGAATCTCCTCCACAAAACGGCTCACCGTCTCGCGGCGGATGTCGCCGTGG
>ONXW01000371.1 GCA_900321915.1 uncultured Eubacteriales bacterium | reverse complement strand
GGGACGCGAATGCCAGGAAGCACTATTACTTCGGGCCCGGAAAACAGCTGTACAGTGAGAATTCCTACAATCATTCAGACCGGAATGATTATACCCTGGACGGGGAGCCGTTCTGCGCCGCGGGGGCTGTCCTCGATGGGGAATACGGCAGCCTGATTGCCTGGGAAGATCCCGATGAGACGGAACATCCGCGGACGGCTCTGTTCGGCGGCAGTCAGAATGAAGCCCTGGCGGAACTGGATATTGAGGGAATTCCCGCAGCTGTGAGCTTTTCCGGCAACAGGTCCGAGACCTGTGTTGTGGATGAAGCCGGGGCCCTGCATATTTATGATAATAAAGGGAAAGAGCTGGAGACGCTGGAAGGCGGCTATACTGACGTCTATTATTTTTATAACGGCGGAAGCTTTGCCTGCACCGGCGCCCGGGACGGAACCGTTACGCTCCTGGATCTGGCATCCCATACGGAGAAGGGGCGCTTTCAGTGCCCGTCCCCGGTCCGCAAAGTGCGTGTCTGCAAGGAAAAGAACTGTGTGCTGGTCTGCTGTGACAGCGGGGTGTACCTGTATAATTACACCACCGGGAGCCTTATCACGGAGATTGGGTCAGGCGCCGTTCCGAATTTCGCGGTCTGGAAGAACGACCGGGGAAATAACAGCAACGATGCCAATATGATCCTGCTGATTTATGACCGGCGGGTTGAGTTCTATTCGTTTGACACGGACATTGATTCTTCCGTCACGGATTATATCCCCCTGATTCAGGAAGGGGTCCCAAAGGGCAGTAATATGGTGTATTCCCGTGACGGACGGCATATCATCCAGCATTCCTATACCGGGGATTATGTCTATGACCCGGGGCAGGACAACGTGTACTGCTGGGACGCGTATACGGGAAAGTTTCTCTGGGAAAATGAGAACCCCTGGTACTGCTACCGCTCCGGCGTAAAGCTTTCTGCCGACGGGAAGACGATCTGGCGCGCTTATGAGGGAAGGAACCAGACAATCCTTGAGCGGGTTGACATTGAGACCGGGGAAACGGTCCTTTCCGCTCGATGGCTGGGGAGTTTCTCCCAGCCGATGGACGGGGAACCTGTGGAAAGTCCCGACGGAACCAGGGCATTTCTGACGATGCAGCTGAGCAGCACCAGCAGCCTCAACTGCACCGAAATGCTGCTGGTGTTTGATACCGCAACGGGAGAACTCTTATGGAGGCTGGATCTGGATGAGGATGCTGCCAACTGGAGAGAAACGCGCGACGAGGAGATCGCGAAAGCCCTGGCGGAGGGCCGGGAGCCGGAAACCGGCATCGTCCCTTCGGGTGACGGACTTGATACAGTCGGGATTGTCCCTGTGTTTGAGAAACAGCGGGAATCCGGGACTTACAGGACCAGGAAACAGCTGGAGGAGGCCGGCATGGTTCTCCCCGGGGAGAGAACCGGATTTGCGAAGGTGATGTTTTCCAAAGACGGAAAATATCTCTACTGCGTGCAGAACGCGGTGAGGAAAGGAACCGGGGAAAGCGGCATCTGCGTTGACAGGCTGGATGCGGAAACAGGGGAGATTCTTGACGAGCGTTTTCTCGCGCTGGAGGACCAGAAGATTACCCTGTGGGAGGAGGAAGAGGCATTTGTCCTGATTGACAGTCAGCCGGATGAGGTGAACAACACGGATATCAGCGTATACAGCGAAGGCGGATGGACTTTTCCTTCCTTTGCCGGCGCGGACCGCGACATCACGGTGGACCATACTGTCCGGATATTTGATCTCGCCAAATGGGATATGACGGAGGAGATCCCATTTTCCTACCTGCGCTCTCCGGAAGCCCACAATCAGGTTCTGGCTGCAGTCCGACCGTTTGCCGGAGGGATGGCCCTTTACTGGGAAACGGAAAATGGCGACGGCGACGGCGAGAATTTCTGCTGCGCCCTGAAGAAAGACGGCACTCTGGGGGAAATTCTGGAAGTAGACAGCGAAGCGGGGAGACGGCTCTGGGTACCTGAAGAAAATTACCTGAACTTTAACGGGGAGGAAGCATTCTTTTCACAGTCCAGGATATACCGTCTGTCAGACGGCGCGCTCATGCTGCAGAGCTCCTGGCCTTCAACGCTGCAGGTGACACAGACCGGCAGCGCGGTCT
>ONXW01000369.1 GCA_900321915.1 uncultured Eubacteriales bacterium | reverse complement strand
GGACGTAACTCTGAAAGACGGAAATATGGTCTGCAGTGACTGCGCCGGGAAAGTGAGAATCCTGTATCCCCTGCGCAGTTCAAAAACATTTGTGGAGTCAGGTTTCCGTTTCGGCTATGAAGATGTACGGGGAAAAACGATTGCGAAAAGAGGCTGGGTCAACGCGCTGGTGGATCCGCTGGAAGAACTGACGCTGGAGGAGTTTAGAAAGGCGCAGGGCGACGCGGAGAAAGCATCGCAGGACATGGCAGGCCGCTTTCCGGGCGCGAAGGCTGCAGCGGAAGCGGATTTCACCTACCGCCATCATGTAGCGGCTGCCGGTACGAATCATAAAACGCTGTATTCGGACAAGAAAGAATATGTGACCTGCGTGAAGGTGCTGTTTGGTGAAATCAGGCCCGGCGACATTATCAGCGTTTTCCATAAAGACCGGGAGTATTCGGCGAAAGTTGAGGATGTCTGGTTCTGGAATTATCTGGATACCGCCCAGCGGGCAATTGAAAAGGCTTTTGCGGGAACGACGGCAGCGTTATGGTTCCATCAGGATGTGCCATTCATTTATCCAGGGGACATTCTGGTCGTAAAGGAAAGCTGAGGGAGGTACGGACATGGCAGAATACAGAATCGGTGATACCCGTGATCTGGGCACATGCAGCGCCTGCAGGAATGTGATCGTGATCGAAACAGATAATGGCCTGTTCCGCCCACAGCGGTGCGGCAACCCTGAAAAGCTCGCGGACGGCAGCTGGCTCTGCGGTTCCTGTCTGCGGAAGCTGCGGGTTAAATATCCCCAGGAATACCGGATGGAGCCGAAGGGGAAAAGGATGCAGCCTTATGAACGCGCATCAGAACTGACTGCGGAAAAAGCAAGGCAGGAACTGGAACAGGCCCATGGTTATCTGGAAGACCTGCGGGAAAAATATGGTTTTCACCAGGCAGTATTTTCAGTGGAAAATGTTGACGTAAAGAAGGGCGGCTTCCTGAAGCCTTCATTCTTTAAAGTGACCGGACATGTGATTTACGGAACATTTACCCCGCTTGATGAAGTCAGCATAGGGATAAACAGCGGGCAGAAAGTGAAGATCTGCTGCCTGGACAATCCGCACAGCCCTGTGCCGGTTTCCGATGCGACGATTCAGCGCGGTACAAATAAACTGCTCATCGATTACTCGTGGGCGGAAGGCGGCGAGGAAGCCTCATTCGTCTTCAGGGAGAAGAGCCTGAGCCTGAAGCCCGGCGACCTGATCGTGAAGGATTAATTTCGCGGTGCTGTATGTTGCCCGCGCACTCCCCTGACCAAAAGCAGTGAGGTCCAGCAAATGAAGAAAAAAACCGCAGCAGCAGGCATTGTCCTGCTGCTCGCCATCCTGCTGTGGGTCGGAATCCACCTGACCCGCGTCTATGAAACCACGGTGAATGGCCACAACGGGCCCATCACCGTGTCTGTCTCCACCTCCGGAAAAAAGGTCACAAACGTGGAAATACTCGATGACTGCGAAACCATCGGGGTGGGCAAATGCGCCGTCGCCATGATGCCGGATCGGATCCTGCGGGCCCAGTCCCTGAACGTCGATACCGTCTCCGGCGCCACTGTCACAAGCGGTGCCATTCTGGCAGGCGTGGAGCAGGCCCTTCTGGAAAATGGCATCGACACCGCATACCTGAAAAAGCCCCTTCCTTCCGTCACCGCCCCTGACGAGACCCTCTGTGCCGACGTCGTCGTTGTCGGCGGGGGCGGCGCGGGACTCTGTGCCGCCATCTCCGCGGAACAGCACGGCACACAGGTCCTGGATACCTCAGGAACCCCGATCCCCGGCCTGTACGCCGCCGGCGAAGTCACCGGAGGAATCCACGGGCAGAACCGCCTGGGCGGCAATGCCATCGCAGACCTCATGACCTTCGGAAGAAAAGCCGGTGAGATGGCGGCGGAAAACGCCCTGCGCCAGAGCCGGCCAACCCGAAAGAATGCATTTTCCAGATAACAGGAGGCGCATACTGTGGAATTCAGCCCTTATGAAAAAAGCATACGTTCCCTGACGGATGCCATGGCGAAAGGAACTGCCAGCTCTACATCGCTCACAGATTATTACCTGGAACGCATTGAGAAATATAACGGTGACAGAAACGGAATCAACGCCATTATTGCCGTGAACCCCCATGCCCGTGAGATTGCGGAAGAACTGGACATGGAGAGAAAGGCAGGGAAGCTCCGCGGCTGCCTCCACGGCGTCCCCCTGCTCATCAAGGACAATATCAATACAGAGGACATGCCGACGACCGGTTCCTGTATCGAACTGAGAGACTGCCGGCCGCAGTCGGATGCCCATCTGGTAAAACTGCTGCGGGATGCCGGGGCCGTGATTCTGGGCAAGGGAAACCTGACAGAACTCGCCAGAAACGGGCTTTCCGTTGGTTCCCTCGGAGGACAGTCACGGAATCCTTATGACCTGACACGCACGCCGGGCGGTTCCTCCGGCGGCATCGGGGCGGGAATCGCCATGAACTTTGCCGCGGCCGGTATCGGGACCGATACGGTTAATTCCGTGCGCAGCCCCAGCAGCGCCTGCTCGCTGGCGGGGCTGCGCCCGACAACAGGACTGGTGTCCAGAGAAGGACTGATTCCCTGCTCCATGAAACAGGACACCGCGGGACCCCTGGCAAGGACCGTGGAGGACTGTGCCCTGCTCCTGGATGTCATGCGCGGCTATGACCCGCGGGATACCTTAACCGCAGACCAGATCGGCAGGGTTCCCGACGTTTCCTATACCTCATTTCTGTCGGAGGACGGCCTCCGGGGAAAACGCCTCGGCATCCTTAAGACAAATCTGGGAAATGACCCCGACGTGACGGCCGTCATGGAGCGCTCTTTCCGGCTGCTGGAAAATGCCGGGGCGCAGCTGACTGAGGTGGATATCCCGGAGCTCGAGACCGACCGGGTCTTTTCCGAGTGCGATGTCCAGCGCTATGAGACAGGGCTTCTGCTGGACAGGTATTTTGCCGGAATCCCCGGATGTCCGGTAAAGTCGCTGAAGGACCTTGTATCCAGGCATACCCTGCACGAGTCTGTCACGGAAGACCTGGAAGCGTGCGCGTGCGCGGAAGGCCCCTTCGGGGAAGGCATCAGGAAGAAGCTGGAGAATGTCGCCCGGAATACCCGCCTGGCTTCCGACGCCATGAAGAAGCACAACCTGCACGCCCTGGTTTATCCCCACCAGCAGATCCTGGTGGTCAAAACCGGCGCCCCCTCCCAGGCGAAGCGCAACGGCATTGTGGCCTCCACCATGGGCTGGCCCGCCATTACTGTACCGGCCGGCTTTTCAGCGCCGGATGAGAACGCCCCCCAGGGAGTACCTGTCGGCATCGAATTCATGGCGATGCCTTACCGGGAACCGCTCCTGTTTGAGATTGCCTCTTCATATGAGAGTCTCACACATTTCAGGAAGCCGCCCCTTACGGGAAAAGAATAAAAACTGCTCCTTAGTGTGAAAAACAGGCCGCCGGCCAAAAAACCGGTGACCTGTTTTTCTCTCTTTATGGTTTGCAGTTCCCGCAGGGACTGTACCCCTGCGCTATCACTTCTTCCCTTGTCTTATCGGTTTCCGCCCTGTTTTTCTCCTTCATCTTCGCGACGCTGGGACAGTTCGGATAGTGGAACTTCATGGACCGTGTATTCAATATATACGTGATGCCGGAATCAGCAGCCGGCATGCCCCTTGTCCCGGCAGCCGTTCCATATCCGCCTTCAGCTCCGATAGTAATATATCCGGTTTCCCCGGGAGTCCAGTCGTCTGTGGGACTGACGGAAAAGGTCACCCCGCTGCCGTCGCATACAGCCACCACTGTTCCCTGCTTATCCGTCCTGAAAAGGCTGCAGCTGCGGCCTTTCAGGCGCTTCAGCACATCCTCCGAGGGATGGCCGTAGGTATTTTCCTTCCCGCAGCTCAGGAAAGCATACGCGGGATGGACCCGGTCCAGGAAATACCCTGTGCTGGAGGTCGCTCCGCCGTGGTGATTCACCACATAGATCTGAGAATCGAGCGCCAGGCCGGAAGCAGCCATGGCGTACTCTTCCTCCTGCTGCGCATCCCCGCAGAGAAGGATGCTGTTATCTCCGAAAGTCAGGCGGATGGCTACCGACCGGTCATTCTCCGCCGGCATGAGGTAAGACTCCGGTCCCACGATGGAGAAAGAGGCGTCGCCGAATGCGTACTCTTCTCCCACGGCCGGGTGAATCTCCGCCGCACCGGCGGCTTTTACCGTCCGCATAAAGGACTCATATATCCCCGTGTCCGACACATAGTCCGCATCCAGCACAACGCCGCACCCGAACACATTCATCGCGCCGATCAGGCCGCTGATATGGTCCTCGTCGTAGTGGGACGCCACAATATAATCCAGCTTCCCGACGCCCTGCTGTTTCAGGTAAGCCACCACAAAGGATGAACTCTCCCTGCCGCCGCCGTCATAGAGCATGCAGTGGTCCCCCTGCCGGAGGAACACACAGAGGCCCTGCCGCACATCCAGCATATGGACTTCCAGGGTGCCGGCGGGTGACGCCTGCACCGTCCGGTCCCCCGCCCCGTGCCATGTCAGAAACAGGCTGAAAAACAGCACCAGGAACAGGAAAAGTCCTCCTGTAAATTTCTTATTCATCTGTCCGTCTCCCTGTGGGAATAAACAAGTTATTTGCCATACCGCTTCTTAAGCCTCTCCGCGTCTGCCTCCCGGCCCGTCTTCACGTAGATCTCGCACAGCTTCTCCACGAATTTATCGATATTCTCTCTGTATTCTTCCTCGTCCACCTGTTTTCTCGCCCGGTATCCTTCCAGCATATCGACAGCCCTGAGATAATAAACGATGGCTTCGTCCCTGCCCAGGCGGTTCCACAGAACCCAGGCAGTATTATTATACAGCGTCACTATCGCCATCCTGCATCCCGGAATCCGGTCAAGCATCTGATCCCTGGCGATATCCAGCGCACTCCGGTAGTATTCCAGGGAACGTTCCGGTTCTTCCCCGTCAATGGCAAAGGCGTAATTCCCGAGACACCGGAACAGTGCCGCCCACTCCGTGATATCCTCACACCGCCCGTCTATCCGGCTGAGAGCTTCCTCCAGCAGTTTTTTCTCTTCCGAAAACCTCCCCTGTTCATGGCACTCCGCCGCCATGTCGGCCTCCGCCTCCGCCAGGGCAAATACAGCCTGCCGCGCGCTGCCGTCATCGGCGCGGGACATAATCCGATCCTTCAGGCGGCAGATCTCTTCTTTCCACTTCTTCGCTTCTTCCGGACGTTCCATATATTTGGAAAGTGCGGCAAGCTTCGCGTAAGTGACAGCCAGAATAACTGTCCGATCCCTCCCTGCCTTATCCTGTGCCTTTACCAGCGGAAGCATTTCCCTGAGGAGTCTGTATGACTCTTCCCAGTTCTCCTGTCTTGCGTACCAGGCGGAACGCTGTGCCAGAATCTCGGTCTTCTCATCCTCCGCCTCTGCCCCGTCCGGCACTGAAATCCCGTTCGCGCGCATCCATTCATGCATCTTCACCTGGATTTCCCGGAAGATAAAGCGCATATACCGGTATTGTTCAGGAAGCTCATCGAGGGATGATGCTTTCACATAGTATTCTTCCGGTTTCTTTTTTCCGAATATATGGGGGTAAATGTCTCCGAGCTCTATCCGCATGTAGCAGCTCTCATGGGATGCGGAGAAAATGGTTTCGCCGTTCTCTTTCTCGATCACCTGCAGGTATTCTCTTTTTTCCGGAAATCTGTGGTTGAAGACCTCTGTGTACGCACACACGGCGCCGTCCACTTTTCCGTATCCGAACCGCTCCCTGTAATCTCTGGAGTCGTCCGCCGACGCCATTGTCTCCCTGACTTTGACATCCGTATCCCGATCCAGCGTCAGGAAATAGCGGAAGAATTCCGATTGTCCAGTCTCCTCCAGGGATTCATAGCTTTCCAGTGCCGGAATATCATCCGGGGCAGCTTCGTCACTATCCCAGAGACGATAGCTTTCCTCATCCAGCACGGAGAATTCTTCCCCCATCGGCATATAGCTTGCGGTCACGTAATATACACTGCCGTTTTCATCCTTCAGCCCCAAAGCCCCGCGGTATACAAAATCAAAAGGCGCATGTCCGCAGGGTATGGCTTCGATTTTTCTGCTGATTTCCGTAAAAGCCCGTACTTTCCGGCTGTTCCGGACATCGTTTCTTTCCTGTTTCCGTACAGGTTCCGCGGGTGCATCCCCTCCGAAGATCACGGGCGAGGACGGCATCTCAGGGCTGGTCTTCAGATAGTGAAATCCCGCTTTCTCCAGCCATTCATTTGCCACATCGATATCTGAGCCATTCTTTATAGCAAGCCCGATGATACGGGAACGGATATCTTTCGCATTCAGCGTCGGCATACCGTAAATGCTCAGCGCATGCTGCGTCTGCCCGTAATTCATTCCGATGGCCAGGCACATTGCCAGGATATAATCCCTCTCCGTTGTCCTCTTTGTCCCGCGAAGCAGCTTATAGGTATATTCCTGCGACAGTCCCGCCCGGATTGCCACCGTCTTTCTTTTTATCTTATACTCCGCCAGCATCTGGTCCATGAAGACCGGAAATTCAAAAGAATACTCTTTTTTCTGCTCTGCCCTGATAAACGCGGCAACTTCCGCGCTCTTTCCGTGCTTCAACAAGTCGTATAATGTCTGTTCATCCATGATTTCCCTCCGTCGCGATTTATGTCCTGTTCATTACAGAACAAGAATAAATCACGAAAGGAGAAAATAGTGGACCTATGAGGTCCAGGTTTTCTGCTTTCTACTTCTGAAGTACCTCTCGTTTTATTCCCAAACCCGGAGCGCGCGCATCCCGTCCCGTTCCACACACTCCGCCGTAAGATTCACCCAGCTTGCGCAGTGGTCCAGAATGATGGAATCCGACGTGATCACATTCTCTTTTCCGTACAGTTCCCGGTCCACGTCTTTCAGGATACGGATATCAATGGAAAATGCATACGCTTCCGCGATATCCGCCAACAGGGCTTTCAGCCTCCCGGAATTGGAAACCGGCTCATCCAGGAGCATGGTCACCTTCCGGACGCCCGCCTTCTGCAGCTTATCGAACATTATGCGGGCAGCTTTCTCTGTCTCCGGGATAATTCTGTAAGTGCCACGAAGCGCTGCCAGATCGCGGATACACCCGTCCATGCAGAACAGAAGGATACCTCCGCTCAGAAGAACCTCCAGTGTGATGACGGTATTGAACCCGTCCACCCAGACTTCTTTTCCGGACAGCCCTGTCACCGATCCCTGCTTCTTAAGCCTGGCGTCCAGTTCCTTCTGTGTCCCGATGCTTCGCATTACTGCCAGGCGCTGCCGTTCCGAAAGGAGGAAATGATTCCCCACGAAGGTCGACGCCTGTTTCAGGTCGTAACCCTCATTTACCAGATACTGTATGTGGCGGGATGCCGTCCGCATCGTTTCCAGCGCATCAGAAGAAAAAAAACGCTCATCCTCCGGCACATATCCGCGCCTTGCGTCCATACTGTCCTCCTGCCTGAACTTACTGCTCTTCCATCAGCTCATCCAGCAATCCGCG
>ONXW01000367.1 GCA_900321915.1 uncultured Eubacteriales bacterium | reverse complement strand
TGATCACCTCGCCGCCCACACGCTTTGCCAGCCTTACCGACAGGGAGGTTTTTCCCGAGGCCGTGGGGCCCGCAATGATAATCAGCGGTTCTTTTCTGTTCATATCCTGTTTCATCTTCCGATCTGTCATACGATGCGCCGGAACTTTTTTTCCAGCTCCGTCCTGCTCATGGAGATGATGGTGGGCCGCCCGTGGGGGCAGGCGTACGGATTCTCCAGGGTGAGCAGCTCATCAATCAGTTTCTCCGCTTCCTGCACGGACAGACGGTTATTTCCCTTGACCGCGGCCTTGCACGACATGGTCGCAATCCGGTGATGCAGCGTCTCGCCGGTCACCATCCCGCTCTCCGGGGTCAGGCTGTCAAGAAGCTCCAGGAACAGTTCCCCTTGTTCCACGGAAAACAGGTTGTCCGGGACTGCGCGGAGGGCATATTCGTTGCCCCCGAAGTGCTCCGCCTCAAACCCCAGGGATGAGAGGGCTTCACCGTACTGCGCGAGCATCTGCTGTTCCCTTGCCGTCAGCGTCAGGACACGCGGCGGATCCACCGTCTGGGATGTAAAGCTCCTTTTGCGGAGGGATTCCATCATGCGCTCATAGAGGACCTTTTCATGGGCCGCGTGCTGGTCGATGATATAGAGATTCTCATCGAATTCCACCAGCCAGTAGGTTTCAAAAGCCTGCCCGATAATGCGGTGTCTTTTCCTGGACTCCGGCGTAAGCAGCTTTTCCGAAAACATGGTCATCTGCTCCGGCGCTTTTTTGTCCTTTTCTTCCGGGACCGGAGGTTTATTGGCAGGCGCGGATACCGTGTACGGCGCTGCCGGCTCCGAGATTCGCCCGGCGGCTGCATTTGCCTGAGGTCCGGGCATACGCCCGGCAGCGGCATCTGCCGGCATGTCCGGTGTGCGCCCCTCTTCCGCCTGCTCCTGTTCTTTCGATGCTTCCGGGACCTTCCGGGGAGTCTCCGCCGCCGGAACCGGCGGTTTTGCGGGCGGTTCGGGGAATTCTTCCCGGAATGTGACTGCCTTCAGCGCAGGGGCTGCGGGCTTCTCCTCCCGGGAGGGGAGAACGTCTTTTCCGCCTTCCTCCAGCTGCACCTCAGGGATAAGCTCCTGTCCGGAGAGAATGACAGAGATGGTGTGATATACGGTCCTGTAGACAGTCTCGTCATTCCGGAACCGCAGCTCCAGCTTGGAGGGATGGACATTGACGTCAATAAAGGACGGATCCATCTCAAAGCACAGCATCGTAAAAGGATATTTATGCTGCATCATGTAGGGCTTGTATGCGTCCTCGATCGCCTTCCCGATAAGGCCGTTCCGGATATATCTCCCGTTGATGAAATACACCTCAAAGCTCCGGTTGCTGCGGGCGATTACCGGCTTCCCGATAAACCCGGACACGCGGACGGGGTCGGCCCCGCCGCTCACCGGCACAAGGTTCTGGGCAATTTCACGCCCATAGACCGAGTAGATAATGTCTTTCAGGTTCCGGTTTCCGGAGGTGAACAGCTTCGTCTGCCCGTTCTGGATAAAGCGGAAGGAGACCTCCGGGTGCGACAGGGCGATCTTTTCCACGAGGACAGCCGTGTGGGACGCCTCTGTGGCAGGAGTCTTCAGGAACTTCCTGCGGGCCGGGGTATTGTAAAACAGGTCACGCACCAGGAAGGTGGTTCCCTCCGGCGCGCCGACCTCCTCCAGTCCCACCTCTTTCCCGCCTTCGATGCGGTAGCGGCTGCCGGCAATGCTGCCGGGCGTCCTGGTGATCAGCTCGACCTTCGCGACCGCGGCAATGCTGGAAAGCGCCTCGCCCCGGAATCCCAGGGAGGCGATGGTGACAAGATCCTGCGCGTTTCTTATTTTGCTTGTGGCGTGGCTGAGGAAAGCGGTCGGTATCTGATCCGCCTCCATTCCGCACCCGTTGTCCGTGATGCGGATCACGGAGAGGCCTCCGTCCCGGATCTCCACAGTGACGGCGTTCGCGCCGGCATCGACTGCATTTTCCAGAAGTTCCTTTACGACGGACGCCGGCCGTTCAATCACTTCACCGGCAGCGATCTGGTTGATGGTGTCCTGGTCCAGCACACGGATCTCGGGCATCCTTTATCCCTCCCATCTGTTTTTCAGCCTGGCCTGCAGCCTGTCCAGCTCATTCAGCGCTTCCAGGGGCGACATCAGGTTGACCTTCAGGTTCATTATCTCCCGCACAATTTCCTCATAATCGACGGTTCCGGCAAAAGAGAGCTGGTTCCGGTCCACCTCATCCTGTTTCGTGATCCGCTTTCTCGTGGTCGCGCTCCCATCGGCCAGCTCCTTCGCGCGGGCGGCGATATCCGCGTCGCTCAGGACGCCTAAAATCTCCCTGGCCCGGGCGATCACGGAATCCGGGATCCCGGCCAGTTTTCCGACCTGGATGCCGTAGCTCTTGTCGGCCCCGCCCCGGATGATTTTCCTCAGGAAAATGATATCGTCCCCCTGTTCGCGCACGGCGATACAGTAGTTGTTCACGCCGGCAAGGGATCCCTCCAGCTCTGTCAGCTCATGATAATGGGTGGCAAAAAGGGTTTTTGCCCCCAGCGTCTTTGTATTGCTGACATATTCCACCACGGACCAGGCGATGGACAGGCCGTCCAGCGTGCTTGTGCCCCGCCCGATCTCATCCAGGATGATGAGGCTGGAGCGGGTGGCGTTCCGGAGAATATTGGCGACTTCCGTCATCTCCACCATAAAGGTGCTCTGGCCGGAGGCCAGGTCGTCGGAGGCGCCCACACGGGTGAAAATACGATCGCAGATGCCGATATCCGCCTCCTCCGCGGGCACGAAGGAACCGGTCTGGGCCATCAGCGTTATGAGGGCTGTCTGCCGCATGTAAGTAGACTTGCCCGCCATGTTGGGGCCCGTGATGATGGCAAAACGGTTTTTCCCGTTGTCCAGCAGCGTATCATTCGCGACGAAAAGGTCATTTTTCAGCATCCGCTCCACCACGGGATGTCTTCCGTTTTTGATGCGTATAATCCCCTTCTCGTTGATGGAAGGCTTGACGTAATTGTATCTGGTGGCGGCGACGGACAGGGAGATCAGGACGTCTGTGAGGGCTACGGCATGAGCCGATTTCTGGATCCGGACGACAGCGTCGCCGACCCTGTCCCGGACCTCGCAGAACAGTTCATATTCCAGGTTGTTCAGGCGGTCTTCGGAACCGAGAATCTTCTCCTCCGTGAGCTTCAGCTCATCCGTGGTGTATCTCTCGGCATTGACCAGCGTCTGTTTCCGTATAAAATAGTCCGGCACCAGTTCTTTGAAGGAATTTGTCACTTCGAAATAATAGCCGAATACTTTGTTGTACTTGATCTTCAGGTTCTTGATCCCTGTCTTCTCCCGCTCGGAGGTTTCCAGGTTCGCAAGCCAGCTTTTTCCGTCCGTCTTGGCGTGCCGCAGCTCGTCCGCCTCACTGCTGTACCCTTCCCGGATAATGCCGCCCTCCCGGAGCATGATGCCCGGCTCCTCCTCTATGGCGGAGCGGATGAGGGCGGAAATGTCCTCCAGGGTATCCATGCCTTCCGCCGTCTCTTTCAGCAGGGGCGAGGTAAAGTTGGAAAGCTCCTGCTTTATGTGGGGCAGCATTTCAAGGGAGGAGGCGAGCGCATTCAGGTCCCTCGCGTTGGCCGTCTTGTAGCTGACCCGTCCTATCAGGCGCTCAAGGTCATAAATCGGCCCCAGGTATTCCGAAATCTCCTCCCGGGAAATATAGTTCATGTTGAACTCTTCCACCGCCGACTGCCGGCGCAGAATCTCCTCCCGGTCAATGAGCGGCTGCTCGATAAAGGACCGCAGCAGCCTTCCTCCCATGGCTGTCCTGGTGCGGTCCAGGACCCAGAGGAGCGTTCCCCTCTTCTGTTTCTCCCTGAGCGTCTCCACAAGCTCGAGATTGCGCCTTGTGGAGGTGTCCAGCATCATGAACTGGCCTGTGGTGTACGGCGTAATATGGGTCAGGTGCTCCAGGTGGTTTTTCTGGGTTTCGTAGAGATACGAAAGCACAGCCCCCGCGGCGATGATGCCGGTGCCGAACTCCTCCAGCCCCAGTCCCGCCAGGCTCTGCACGTGAAAATGCTCTTCCAGGAGGCTCCTGCAGCTCTCATCGGAAAACCTGGAGTTTTCCAGCGTTGTGATGGACAGGGTCAGGCGCTCCCGCAGATCTTCCGTGTCGATGCCGGACATGGCAAATGCCTCATTGCAGATCAGCTCGGAAGGGGAAAAGCGGTATATTTCATCCAGCAGGCTCCTGACGTTCTTTACCTCCGTCACATAGTAATCCCCGGTACTCACGTCGACCGTGGAGATTCCGTACGTCCCGTCCAGCCAGACAACGCACATCAGGTAATTGTTCCTGTTTTCCTCGGTATCGCCGGTATTCAGGAGCGTCCCGGGCGTTATGACGCGGATGACTTCCCTCTTTACCAGTCCCTTCGCCAGCTTCGGATCTTCCACCTGCTCGGCGATGGCTGCCTTGTACCCTTTTTTTACAAGCCTCGATATGTAGTTGTCCACCGCGTGAAAGGGAACGCCGCACATGGGGGCGCGCTCTTCCAGGCCGCAGTCCTTGCCCGTCAGCGTCAGCTCCAGGACACGGGACGCAGTCTGGGCGTCCTCAAAAAACATCTCATAAAAATCACCGATCCGGTAGAACAGGATGCAGTCGGGATACTGCTTCTTCATCTCCAGATAGTGCGTCATCATAGGGGAAAGTGCCACAGGTTACCTCACTTCTGTCAGTCAAATAACACCCAAAAGGCGGCGAAATGGCCGGAATAGTTCCGGCCGGTTCACCGCCTCGCAGCTAATTATGGTTGAATTCAGTTCAGCACAACTGTCGGGTCTGTCGGATCCCATCTCTGTGCAAAGGAGATGGATACCTGGTCAGGAATCATGAAGGGTGACGGCTTGGTCGCGTCCTCATAGATGGTGACGGGTGTTCCGACTGCGCAGTTGTCATAGATCCACTTCGCGTTCTTCGCGATCAGGCGGACACATCCGTGAGACCGGGAAACGCTCAGGTTATTGTAGCCCCAGTTATTCATCCACATATTGTCGGACTTCTCGTAAGTGATGGTATGCATCATGAAGCCCTGGGTAATCCTGGTTGCCCACTGGGTGTAGCTGTCGTCGATCATCAGGTGCCAGCGGAACTTCTCGGGTGTGTGGAATGTGCCGATGGGCGTATCATCGCCGACAGAGGTCATCATGGCCTTGACCGGGATAATGTAGCCGTTGCTGCCGTCCGCGGCGTAAACCGTCAGGCAGTTCATGGTCTTGTTGACCTTGAGCACATAGGAAGACTGCCTGCCGATGAGATCATCCACATCCTGGCAGAGAACACCGTTGTTGTAGAAGTAGAACTTCAGGCCGTCAATGTACTGCCATCCTGTCAGGGCCTGGCCGTTCTCAAAGTAGAAACGCTTCCTGTCATCGTCAAGCCAGCCGGTATAGGGGGTTCCGTCGGCATTGGTGTAGGTGGTGCCGCCGTCGGAAATCTTCAGCCTGCTGCTCTTCTCGGAATAATATCTCGGCTTTCCGGTGCCGGAGGGAGCGCCGCTCCCCTTCGGGACAATCTGCACTTCCAGGCCGGTAATGGGCTCTACGTCAATGGAACCTGCCACTTCACCGTTCTTTGCCCATCCGAGGGTACCCTGGGACGCCGTGCTGACGCGGTAGTAAACGTCATATTCCTTCTCCAGGTAGCCGGAGAGCTGAATCTGCATGGCCTCGACAATATTGCCGTGGTGCGCGAAACCGGTGGGATCGCCGTCGTGTCTCCAGAGGAGATATCCGCCCGCGGAGTTGTAGCAGCGGTAGGAAATGCCGCCGACCTTGCTGTATCCGCTGACAGTCAGGCCTACCGCGACAATCTGGTTCGCCACATCACGGACATAGTCAATTCTCAGCGGGAAGTAACCTGCCTGCACATTCTGGGTGTCCAGGGTCGTTCCTTCCGTCATATAGAATTCGATGGGGTTGACAAGCTCCCTGGCGCTCTCCCAGGCAAGCTGCTTCGCTGCCGCGTTCTTTGCGTCCATCTCCGCTACGGCAGCGGGATCCTGGCCGACGCCGACCGCAACGTTCGGGTCGATGGTCGGGATAACGGCAGGAGCCGCCTGCGCGGGCGCCTCGGCTGCCGGCGCGGCCGCCGCGGTCTCTGCCGCCGCGGTCTCTGCTGCTGCAGTCTCAGCGGCAGTTTCAGCGGGAGCAGTTTCCTCCACAGTACTTGAAGAAGCGGTTTCCTCCGCAGCTTCTGTTTTCTCGGGGTAAGTTACGGTTGTGCCCTGCGCCTCCGCGGCTGCAATGTCATCCGCCGGACCGGCGAAGCTGGCAAACCCGTTCCCGAATACAAGGGACGCAGCGAGAACAGCTGCCGCGGCCTGTTTTACTCTTTTCATCGGATTTTCCTCCTTAAATAGCAATGGGACTTAAAGTACCAATATAATAGAAACCTTTGGATTCCGCAAGTCTTACATTCACTGTGGAACCAATCAGGTTTTCATTTCCCTCAAAATGTACCAGCATATTGTTGGAAAGGCGTCCGGAGAGCCAGCCCTCCTCGTGGTCATCCTTCCCTTCCACAAGGACCTCCCGCACACTTCCTTCGCCCTTATCGCACATGGCGGAGGCTTCCTCCTGCACGACGGCGAGAAGGCGGTCGAACCGGTCCTTCACCACATCCGCGGGAACCTGGTTCTCCATGGATGCCGCGGGTGTTCCTGACCTTCTGGAATAGATAAAGGTAAATGCCCCGTCAAAATGAACGCGCCGCACCACATCGATGGTTTCCAGGAAATCCTCCTCGGTCTCCCCGGGGAACCCGACGATGATATCGGTCGTGAGGGCCAGGTCCGGGATTTCGCGGCGTATCTTTTCCGCCAGCGCCAGGTACTGTTCCTTTGTATAATGCCGGTTCATGGCTTCCAGGATCCGGGTGCTGCCGGACTGGAGGGGCAGGTGAAGGTGTCTGCATATCTTTTCCGAATGCTTCATGACGTCTATCAGTTCGTCGGAAAGATCCTTCGGATGGGACGTCATGAAACGGATTCTCCGGATCCCCTCGATCTGTTCCACCCTGCGGAGAAGCTCCGCGAACGTGACAGGATGCTCCAGGGTTTTGCCGTAGGAATTCACATTCTGTCCGAGCAGCATAATCTCCACAACCCCATTGGCGGCAAGGTTTCTGGCTTCCGCGAGGATATCCTCCGGAGTCCTGCTCTGCTCCCGTCCCGTTACATAAGGAACAATGCAGTAGCTGCAGAAATTATTGCAGCCATACATGATATTCAGCCCCGATTTGAAGCTGTACTTGTGATCCGCGGGCAGATCCTCGACAATCTTCCTGCTTCCCCGGATGATGTCAATTACCTGCTTCCCGCTGTCAATGCGTTCCGCAAGCAGCTCGGCCAGCTTGTAATTGTTCATGTTTCCGAAGATGATATCGACAAAAGGATAGCTTTTCCTGAGCTTTTCCCTCACATGCTCTTCCTGCATCATACAGCCGCAGAGGGCTATCATCATGTCAGGATTCTGTTTCCGGAAGCTTCCTATCCTTCCCAGCCGTCCGTATACCCGCTGGTCCGCATTTTCCCTTACGGTACAGGTATTGTACAGCACAAAGTCAGCCTGCTCACTCTCTGATTCCGCAAATCCGGACTCCTTCAGGATTCCCCGGAGCTTTTCGGAATCGTGGGCATTCATCTGACAGCCGAACGTAGCGACACAGAACGTCAGCTTCCGACCTCTCCGCTTTTCTTCCCGGGCCGTATACTGCCGCAGTCTCGCGATAAAATACCGCTGCCTTGCCGGCTCCGTCTCCGGCGGGAGGGCCGACAGATCCACACTGTCATAGTCAAACGCTGTCATCTGCAAAAAGACACTCCTTCAGTGATACGTCCATTAATAATAACAAATCGGCGGGGAAAAGTAAAGGGATTCGCCGTATTTCGGAATGCCTCACTCCGCAGTCCTGTATGTGATATAGGACACGGTTTTGCGCAGCCGGTTGACGCTCACCGCAATCTCCGTGCCGTCCTTTGAAGCCACATACTCCCCGTCCCGCTCCTCGCAGTCCGGATAGATTTCCTTCACGCGGCTTTCCTCATCCCCGACGGAGAGGCCTTCTTCGGTGCTGACCCGCTCAGACATCAGCGTGATGGTCTGGATGACATCCTTCGTCTCGTCCGCGTTCAGATCCGCGAAAACCTCAAAATCCCTGTCCCCGTAGGAATAAGCCTTTCTCACGGCTCCCCGGGCGCAGTTATTCACATCCCTGCTTCCCGTTGGTTTTCCCAGAAGCTTCAGCGTCTCCTCTGCGTCCGCGCCGGGAACATACCTGTTCTGGCCGTAGGTAAATCCGTACCCGGCCGCAGCAGCCGCTGCTTCTGTCTTCACATCCTCTGTGCCGCCCGCACCGCCGCAGGCGGAAAAAGCCAGGGCGCAGGCGAGGACCGCCGCCCCCAGGAATCTTCTCATTACTGTCATTTCAGTTCTCCCTCCGGTATTCTGATTTCGGCAATCCGGATAATCTCATCCGGCGTCACGATGGCATCCACGGGAATATCCGTCGCTTCCCGCTC
>ONXW01000411.1 GCA_900321915.1 uncultured Eubacteriales bacterium | reverse complement strand
GGAAGCGGGGAAAACACCGGAAGACATCCTCACGGAGGTTCTTGACGGCCTCTCCCCGGAAATCCTGGAGAAGGTTCCCGTCGGTTACCGCTGCACCTGCACCAGGGACCGGGTGGAACGGGCCCTCATCAGCATTTCCTCAAAGGATCTGAAGGAAATGATGAAAGAGGGGAAGGACATCGAAGTCGGCTGCCAGTTCTGCGATAAAAAGTACACCTTTACCGCCGAAGACCTGAAACGGATGTACGTACAGAAGAGTGTTGCGAAGCTGAAGGACTGGAACGTATTATAAAAACAGACAGCAAAAACGCCATCCCCGGAAGGAGATGGCGTTTTCGCAATCAATCCTGATTCAAGACTGTGTGTTCAGAATGTATATGAAAAACATATATCTTTCAGAAACGGGTACAGTTGGATAGAAGATGATTATTCGGTGACTACGGTTACGTTGGTTGCCTGCGGTCCCTTGGCACCGTTCACAACATCATACTCAACCTTGGCGCCCTCGTCGAGAGACTTGAAGCCTTCCATGTTGAGACCGGTGTAGTGTACGAATACATCATTACCCTCTTCATCAGAGATGAAGCCGTAACCCTTCTGGTTGTTGAACCACTTTACAGTACCCTTGTGCATATGATACCTCCAAAAAAATAAAACAAAAATTTGCTGCGAAGCCGCAGCCCGAAGAGAAGAATAGCACATAATATTTGCAGTGTCAACAACTCCTGTCCTCAGGAAATGCAAATTTATAACCACTTTGTGCATATTTCAGCAGAAAATCTGACGATATAGATAATTGTTATACCATTAATTATATCAGATGCACCCGGCGAGGACTTCCCGCAGATACCGCCCGGAAAGGGCATCATCTGAGAACATTCCCTCCCGGTACGGGGTATAGAACTGTTTCGAGGCGTAGTCCTGCCGGAGCGTCATCGGGAAAATCTCAGACGGTTCCGGGAGGAAGCGGCCCGCCGCCCGGGTGTAGCAGGTGCGCGCAGTCGCTTTTTTCCGGAGGGATTTGTCCACGAATTCGCCGACACTCCTGTGGATGGCGGAGTCTTCCCCGGGAAGATAGTAATAATTCCTGTAATCGGCGTAAAAATGGCGGAGTTCCCCGCAGTAGAGGGGGACGTCCATGCGGAGGGAGGAAGCCTCGGCGCGTATGGTCCCGGCAGGCGCCTGCATGAGGACAGGTACCGGGAGGCAGGTTTCCGAAACCCAGGTGAGGGCAACCGCATCTTCACAGGCTTCCTCGGACAGGAACCGGAAGCTGCCCCCGAAAAACGCCGGATACCGGAGCATGGGGAGGAGATTCGGCATGCCGAGAAGATCCTCTTCATTGTGCAGCAGCAGAAGGGAGAGGAGGGCCCTGTCCCGGACATGAAGCCATCGCTCATAGATGGGGATCAGTTCTCCGCCGGAGAAACGGTCTTCCCGGGCGATTCCGAGAAATGTCTCCACCGTTTTCTGCCGGAGGTCGGGGAGGTTCAGAGGCTTTTTCCAGGGCCGGATTTTCTTCAGGATATCCACGCTCCCGGAGGCGGAAAAGAGGTCAGGGACGCCGTGCGCCGCGCAGCGCTTCTGAAGGAAGGGGATATCAAAGCGGTCCCCGTTAAAGTGGACCAGGACACGGCGTCCGGAAAGAAGCCCGCCGAAGGCGCTTAGAAGCTCAGGTTCTGCGTCCGCGCTGTCGGCAAAAAACTGGACCATGTGCCAGGAGTCCTTTTCGGGGTAAATGCAGCCGATGAGGTAGACAGAAGCATATTCTCCAGAAAACCCGGTGGTCTCGATGTCAAAAAACAGGAGCTGTTCCTGCGGGATGCCCAGCAGGGCAAGGTCAGGGCAGGAGACGGTAAAATCCTTTTCTATCGTAAGCATGGTAAATCCTTTCTTGGCCGTGGAATGCGCAGTCATCCCGCGGCAGAAGAAGTATAACAGAGTTTTATTGCATTGAAAAGGTCTCTATGCTATGATGTACACGTGAAATTATGCTTAAAGAAACGGAGTGAATTCTGTGATTTCATATATTCGCGGAATCCTCGCGGAAAAAGGTCCGGAGGGGATTGTCGTAGAAGCGGGCGGTATCGGGTATTTTATCCGGGTGCCGCTCTCTGTCCTGGAACACCTTCCCGCCGCCGGGGAAGAATGCCGGATTTTCACCTCCATGCAGGTGAAGGAAGACGATGTGAGCCTGTTCGGATTCCTCAGCCGGGATGAGCTGGAGATGTTCCGGATGCTCATCGGCGTCAACTCCATAGGCCCGAAGGGCGCGCTTTCCATTCTGTCGGCCCTGGGGCTTCAGGAGCTCAGGTCAGCAATCCTGACCGGGGACGCAAAGCGCATTGCCAGAGCTCCGGGCATCGGGATAAAGACGGCCCAGAAAGCGGTCCTCGACCTGAAGGACAGGATCCGGCCGGAGGATGTCCTCGCGCCGGCCGGCGATTTTGCCGCCGAAGACGCGTCTTTCGGGATCGCGGGTACGGCAGCGAAGGAAGCGGTACAGGCCCTGGTGGCCCTCGGATATTCCGCCCAGGAAGCGTCCCGGGCGGTCGGAAAAGTGGACGTAACCGGGGATATGGATACGGAGGCAGTGCTTAAGGCGTCGCTCAGGCACCTGTCATTCTTATAGGAAAAGCGGGACCAGGCAGAATGGGAAAACGAATCATAACAACGGAAGTCACGGAGGAGGATCTTCGCATCGAGGGCTCCCTCCGTCCACAGCACCTGTCCGACTATACGGGACAGCGGAAGCTTGTGGAGAATCTGGGAATATATATTGACGCCGCGAAATCGAGGGGGGAATCCCTGGACCATGTGCTCCTGTACGGCCCGCCGGGCCTTGGGAAAACGACCCTGGCCGGTATCGTGGCAAATGAGCTCGGGGTCCATATGAAGACAACCTCCGGACCCGCCATTGAAAAGCCGGGCGAGATAGCCGCCGTGCTCAACGGCCTCCAGGAGGGGGATGTCCTTTTTATCGATGAGATACACCGGCTGAGCAGGCAGGTGGAGGAAGTGCTCTACCCGGCGATGGAGGATTTTGCCATTGACATCATGCTGGGGAAGGACGCCACAGCCCGCTCGATCCGGCTGGATCTGCCGCATTTCACGCTGGTGGGCGCGACGACGAGGTACGGTCTTCTCTCCGCGCCCCTGCGGGACCGGTTCGGCATTGTGGAGAAGATGGATTTTTATACGCCGGAGGACCTGCAGAAGATCGTGACGCGGTCGGCCCGGGTGATGAAGGTGAAGATTGATGACCGCGGCGCCTATGAGATTGCGAGAAGGTCGCGGGGGACGCCGAGGCTTGCAAACCGCCTCCTGAAAAGGGTGCGGGATTTCGCGGAAGTAAAGTACCACGGGGAGATCACAAAGGAAGTGGCGGATTTTGCGCTGGATATCCTGAATGTGGACAAGATAGGCCTGGACAACAACGACAGGGCCTTTCTGGATATGATCATCGGCAAGTTCGACGGGGGGCCCGTCGGGCTGGAAACCATCGCGGCAGCCCTGGGAGAGGATTCCGGGACTATCGAGGATGTCTACGAGCCATACCTGCTGATGAATGGCTTTATCAACCGGACGCCGAGGGGCCGTGTGGCGACCAGGGCCGCTTATGAGCACCTGGGCTATGAAATGAAGGACCGATAGGTCCGCGTGAGGAAAACGATGAAGGACGATAAAGTGAGCAGCAAAAACTATATTGATGTACTGATCGGGGGCAAGATCTATACGCTGGGCGGCCTGGAAGAAGAGAGCTACCTGCAGCGCGTCGCCTCCTACCTGAATGATAAGATTGCGATGATAAAGACCCAGGAAGGGTACAGCCGACTGCCGGACGATTATAAGAACCTGACGCTGTGCCTGAACCTGGCGGATGATTATTTTAAGGAGAGGGAGCATTCCAGATCCCTGGCGGCGGAGAGGGACACCCTCGAAAAAGAGGTTTACCGGCTGAAGTCAGAGCTGGTTAATGCGCAGATGAAGAACAGGGAGCAGCATGGCAGAAAATAGGGCACTGGAGATCCTGGCGCCGGCCGGTTCTGTTGAGAGCATGAAAGCGGCCGTGGCAGCAGGGGCGGACGCGGTTTACATGGGCGGAAAGAAGTTCGGCGCGAGGGCGTTCGCGGACAATCCCGACGATGAAAACCTGCTGCGCGCCCTGGATTATATGCATATTCACGGAAGGAAGCTGTACCTGACGGTGAATACCCTCCTCAGGGAGGAAGAGCTGCAGGAGCTCCCGGAATACCTGGAGCCCTGCTGCCGCGAGGGACTGGACGCCGTGATCGTTCAGGATCCCGGGGTCCTGCGGGTGATCAGGACATGCTTCCCGGACCTTCCGATCCACGCCAGCACCCAGATGACGGTGACGGGGCCGGAATTCGGGAAAATGCTTGCGCGTGAGGGCGTATCGCGGATCGTTCCGGCCAGGGAGCTCTCCCTTGCGGAGATCCGCAGTTTACATGAGAATACCGGCCTGGAGATAGAGTGCTTCGTACACGGCGCACTCTGTTTTTGCTATTCCGGGCAATGTCTGTTTTCCAGCATGATAGGGGGACGCAGCGGGAACAGGGG
>ONXW01000366.1 GCA_900321915.1 uncultured Eubacteriales bacterium | reverse complement strand
ACGGAATGCGCCATTAGCTCAGTTGGTAGAGCAGTAGACTCTTAATCTATTTGTCCAGGGTTCGAGTCCCTGATGGCGCACTTGAAAAGTACCGTTTTTTCGGACGTATGTGCCGGGGGGATGGTGCTTTTTTTGCCAATCATTTTTGTCTATGGTTTTCCGCTGTACTTCCCTCCGTATCCTGTGATAAAATAAGCAGAAATAACAGCTGACATACATGCCACGGCTGCGGAAGGAGGACATCCCCATGAAGGAATCAAAAGTAAAAGAACTGCTTGCGCAGAAGTTTCACTGCTCACATATCCTGATGAAGACAGGCATGGAACTTAAAGGCACTGAAGACCCGGATCTCATGCGCGTCATGAACGGACTGGCAGGCGGTCTTTCCGGCTGCGGAAAAAACTGCGGGGCGCTCACCGGCGGATGCGCCATGTTCGGACTGTTCGCGGGACGGGGGCTCCCCGAGGAGGAAGAGAATCCCGACCTGCACGATATGGTGGAGGATTATCTGGAGTGGTTTGAAGGCCGGTTCGGCAGCCCCGACTGCAATGACATTCTGCAGGGCGATAAGGCAAATATCCCGATGATCTGCCCGGAGCTGATTCAGGCCTGCACCGAAAAAGCTGAGGAAATCCTGCGGGATTACGGATATATTCCGGAATAAAAAACAAGAATCCGGTGCCCTCATGGCGCCGGATTCTTCTGTCCCGGAATATATTATTATCCTTCTGAATATCTTTAGTATTTCTTTCCGTACCACTCATTCAGGAGATCCGCGATGCTCTTCTTCTCCTTCTTTTCTCCCATCTCCTCCATGGGATCGTACTCTTCATAGCCGACCTTGGCCAGGAATTCATCCATCGCCTCATAATAAATGGCCCTGGATTTCTGCTCTGACCCGAAAGCCGCGGGGTTGTTCTTCAGGATTTCGTTGATGGAGAGATACTGATCGAGAAGCTTCTTGATCTCAGCCAGGGCTTCTTCGTCGCCTTCCATCATTCTCTCAATCCTGCTGAAGAACTCCATCTGAGGGTTGTCCATATACTTGCAGGCCTGAAGTTCCACGATCTCATTGTGTGTAAGCTGTCTCATAGTGCTACTCTCCTTTCGTTAATGCACAAATACCGGCATTCCAACCCATACAATATTATAAAGCGTTTCCGCATTTGCCGGGGGAAGGTTTACACAGCCGTGGGAACCGCTGTTTTTGTAAATCGTTCCTCCGAAATTGGACCTCCAGGACGCGTCGTGAAGTCCCTCGCCGTTGTGGAACGGCATCCAGTATTTGACAAATGCTTTATATTTGGTACCGTCCCCGTTGTCTCCCTGGAGGTAACGGTCCCGCTCTTTCGAATAGATCTTGTGGGCGCCCAGCGTCGTCTCCCTGCCACCGAGCCTGCCCGACACACAGGGCGACTGCCATACCAGCGTGTTGTGCAGGTAGCAGTACACCATCTGCTCGCTGATGCTCACCTCCACGCAGGAAACGCCGTACGGATTCGGACGGTCTCCGACTGCCGGCAGCGGGACGGCAACGCCTTTTTCGTCAACCTCTATCCCCTCCGGGGTACGCTCGGAGATGTAGCAGGCGCCGACGGGATGTGCCGCGTCCCCGGCCTGGGCAAGATAGTAGTCCTCAGTGCCGATGGTCTGCCACCCTGTCATCATATGGCCTTCCATATCGAACAGGTACCAGTAGCTCCCGATCTGGGCCCAGCCGCCCTTCACGGAATCGCCCCGGTGATAGTAGGAACGGGTTCCGTCCGCCATGGTGACCCATCCGCTGGTGGCCGGCCCGACGCCGGAGGTGGGAGCTTCCACATCCTCATAGGCTGCCAGGGAAGTCATGGCAAATGAGAGAGCCATCGCTATCACACAGATGACAGCTGTCAAAAGACGTCTTGCGCGTTTTATTTTACTGTTCATGGCTGTTTGTTCCTCTCCTTTTTCCTTATTATATGCCGCCTTACTTCATCAGTCCAGCAGATTTCTGCAGGATGCGCCGGTATCAGCGTTGAGCGTCAGGCAGACGTTGTTGGTCACGCCTCCGGTCTCATGTACGCATACAGCCCTGCCGTCGTCATTCCAGCGGAGGAACATCAGGACATGGCCGATGGTTTCGTCGGTACCCGCCCGGATGATGATATCGCCGGTCTGCAGGTTCTTCCTCCGGATTCCCCGCCCGAGGTGAATCTGCCCCGCCGTGCTCATCTCGGAGAGCTTCCTCCCGGTCCCGTGCCAGTAGGCCCAGGTCAGCCATCCGGAGCAGTCAAGGCCCCGGAAAATGCGGCCCTTGTAATCCGCCGCCACGATACTGTAGAAATGATTGCCGTCATAATCGGCGGAAACCGGTTTGCCTCCCCAGTAATACGGGATTTTCCCGATACTCTCAAGCGCGGTCCTGGCCAGCGCCACCCGCGCCGGGGAAAGGTTTTCCGGAAGAAGCGCCATCTGCTCTTCTATCTCACCCTCCGTCAGCGGCGCCGTCTTGGAGAACAGGCTGACGGACAGTCCGTAATCCTCGTACCAGTCGGATTCCGCGAGCCGCCTCGCCTCTTCCATGGTCTGGTTTGTCCAGCCCCACCAGCGCTCATTCATGGACTCGGCTGTGTTGCCGATCTTGTCCAGCTTAAACAGGTTCTTCTCCCCGTCCATGGTCCAGACCGTAACCTTCACGTTCAGGTCCAGGTGCCCGGGGCATTCCTGGTATTCTTCGATATTGTCGTAGCCGGTTTCATTGCCCTGCTCAGCGGCAGCCCTGGCCTCAGCCTCAGCCGCCGCGGCGTTCGCATAGTAAGCGGCAAGGTCTGACGATGTGGCGGCGGATCCTCCCGCATCCGTACCTGCCGTCAGGAACGGGTCCGCGAGAGACATGCCCGTCACAGGGTCATTCATATCCGCCATACCGGCGGCTTCCCCTCCGTCACCGCCCTCCAGGGAGGAAGGGCTCGCCTTTTTCGTCCTGTTTCCCTTTTTCAGGGCTTTCTCCACCGCTTCCCTTGTCAGGCAGTCCGTGTCATAGTACACCTTGCTCATGGACATGGAGGAGCTGTGGGACGCTTTCCAGAGCGCGTTCGCGTAGCTGGAAAATGCCTCCGTATCGTTCGGGTCGTGATAATATGTGTAGACGCTGGCCATGGCCAGGATCTGCTTTACGTTGGAAACCTCCGGCGTCGCGTTGCCGTTCCCGTCCCGGACATCCACGCGGATGTGGTTCCATTTGCCGACCACCCAGGTGGATTCGTCGTCGGGATTGTGTTTTTCATCCGTCACATTGTATTTTCCGAGAAGAGACGCGCGGCTGCGGCCGAGCTGGCCGGCGACCTGCTCCGGCTTCCGGCTGCTGGCGCCGAAGACATTCTGGTTCCAGCTGTTGTCCTTCTCATACAGTT
>ONXW01000364.1 GCA_900321915.1 uncultured Eubacteriales bacterium | reverse complement strand
GTCTCCGCGGCTGCAGTCTCCGCGGCTGCCTGGGCGGTGCTCACTGCGGCATTGCCCGCGCCCGTCACGGCAAAGCCGTAATCAAACATCTTTTTGGTATCGGCGTAATGGGTCGCGGAGCTCTTGAGCACGACCGCCACCAGGCGCACGCCGCCCCGCTCCGCCACGGAAACCAGGGTGTTTCCCGCTTTGGAGGTATATCCCGTCTTTCCGCCGATGAACCCTTCGTAATACTGGGAATTCCCGGGGTTCAGCATCTTGTGTCCCATGGTGAGGTACCGGGTCTCCGGCACGCTGGGACTGGCCGGGAAATTATAATGCAGGGTCTGGGCAATCTGCCTGACCTGGCTGTTGCTGAACGCGGCCGCCGTGATGAGCGCCATATCCTTCGCCGTTGTCAGGTGGCTCGCGTTGTTCAGCCCGTTGGGGTTCACGAAATTGGTGTGGGTGCATCCCAGGGACGCAGCCTTCTGGTTCATCAGATCCGCAAAGGCGGGAACGCTTCCGGCCACCGCTTCCGCCAGGCCGTTCGCGATCTCGTTGGCGGATTTAAGCCACAGGCCGTACATCAGGTCCCTGACGGCAAACGTCTCTCCCTCCTGGACCTGCAGCGTTACCGCCGCCGTCTCAAGATTCGTTACGGCGCTTTTTGAGAACGTGACCGTGCTGTCCATATTCAGGTTTTCCACCGCCAGTAGTGCCGTCATCACCTTGGTGATGCTGGCAGGGTAAAACTGCCTGTCCCCGTTTTTCTCAAACAGGAACACGCCGTGGGTCGCGTCATACAGGGCTGCGCCCTCGCACGCCACCTCCGGCTTCTCAGCCGCCGCGGTGTTTATCACATTTGCCTGTACTGTCTGGGACGTCTGGGAAGCGCCGCTCCCGGGGCCTTCCGCAAACGCGGTCAGGGAGGCCGATGCGGCCAATGCCGCCGCCAGCGCAACAGTACCGATTCGCCTTGCAAAATTCCATCTGATCATATTCTTATCCTCGCTTCAGGACGCACTTTCACACATACACGCTGTCAGTATACACCAGGTGCAGGTCCCGGTCAAAGCGTTGCCCGAAGTCGCAATAATATTGTAAGGCTTTCTTCCGGAACCGTCACATTTTCACAGTTCAGGAGCCCCGGATAAATCGTCGGCTTGCTCAGTCCGTGATAATCGCTGCCGCCGCTGATGAGAAGGCCGTGCTTCTCCGCCTTGTCCATCAGGCCCCGGATCTCCGCTTCCGTATAGCGGGAATACCAGCACTCCAGTCCCTGGATGCCGTAGGAAAGCAGGGTTTCCAGCTGGCGCTCAAATTCGTCAGGCGTCAGGTGTTTCTCCCCCTCACCGCCCAGCGGGTGCGCCCAGACAGGGATGCCGCCCGCGGAGAGGATCGCATCCACTGCCATGGATGCGGGAATCCGCGTATTGCTTGATTTCTGGCCATGATCATCGATATAGCTGTTTATGGCGTCCTGTACGGAAGCGGCAAGCCCCCGCTTTATCAGGAGGGAGGCAATGTGGGGTTTTCCCACACTGGTCCTTGACAGGAGCCAACCCATCTCCTCACTGTTGAATACGATATTGTGCTGCGCCTTCAGGTGATCCAGGCGCTCGTAGAACTTTTTGTCCCGCAGGCGCTCTCCCTCGGAAATGGCAGCGTGCATGGCCTTCGAAGCCGGGTCATAGGCGTATCCCAGGATATGGCATTTGCCCGCCTCCGAGCGGCAGGAGAATTCAATCCCCCGGAAGAAGGTCATTCCCTCCGGGACGGCTTTTTCCATCTCATCGCAGCCTGCCATGGTGTCATGGTCGGTCAGGGCGAAGGTTGTAATCTCCCGCTCCTGGAGCTTCCTTATAATCTCCTTCGGCTGATCGGTCCCGTCGGAAAAGGTGCTGTGCATGTGGAGGTCTGTGTGGGTCAGTATTTTCATGTTGTTCATTACATATGCTCCGGTGATTCCATTCCGAGAAGGTCCATGCAGGTGTCGAGAATCATTCCCGTCAGACGGATAAGGCTGATGTAGCCCGCCTTTTTCTCTTCGTCAGGCTCTGAAAGGATCTTTGTCTCAAGGTAAAAATTGTTGAATGCATCCGCCGTCTCGGCCATATACTGGCATACCCGGTGCGGCGCCGTCTCCGCAAAAGCCGCTTCAATGGTTTCCCCGAAACGGGTGAGCGCCAGCTGCAGCTTCTTCTCCGAATCGCTTTCCGCCGGGCGGATGACAAGGCCCGGCGCAGATCCCTTCTCCTCAATATATTTGTTCAGGATTGACTTGATGCGGACAATCATGTACTGGATATGCGGGCCGGTGTTTCCTTCAAAGGACGTAAAGCGGTCAACGTCAAAAACATAGTCCTTTGTCGCCTGGTTGGAGAGGTCTCCGTATTTTACCGCCGCCAGGGCTACTTTCCTCGAGGTTTCCTCTATCTCCTCCTCCGGGACCTTGTCCTTCTCGCGGATCTTTTCACAGACCGCCTCGTTGAGCTCCCGGATGAGGTATTCCAGCCGCATTACGCCGCCGTCCCTCGTCTTGAAGGGTCCCCCGTCCTTCCCGTTCATGGTGCCGAACCCGAGGAACTCCATCCGGGTCTCCTCCGGAACAATGCCCGCTTTCTTCGCGGCGCGGAACACCTGGATAAAGTGAAGCTCCTGCCGCTTATCCACCACATAGATATAGCGGTCCGGGCGGTAATCCTTCTCCCTCTGCACCAGCGTCGCCAGGTCTGAGGTCGCGTAAAGCGCCGCGCCGTCAGACTTGCGGATGATGCAGGGCGGATACTCCCTGGCATCGCCCTCCTGCGCGATATCGACCACCAGGGCTCCGTTGGACTCATAGGCCAGCCCCTTATCGATAAAATCCTGAATCAGGGCCGGGATATAGGGATCAGCGTCGCTCTCCCCTTTCCAGAGGTCAAAATGCACATTCAGGTTGTCATAATTCTTCCTGAGATCGGCCAGGGAAACGTTCATGATATGGCGCCAGAGGGCACGGTAGGGCGCATACCCCTGCTGCAGCATGAGCGTCGCCTGGTGGGCGCGCTCCGCGAAGGCTTCATCCTCCTTCGCCTTTTTGCTTGCCGCCGGGTAAATCTCTTCCAGCTCGGAAATCGTGAACGGCGCTTCTTCCGGGAACTCCCCTTCATAGGCCGGGTCAAAATAGACCAGGTCCGGCCGGCGGTCCTGAAGCTCCGTGATAATCAGCCCCATCTGGAGGCCCCAGTCTCCCATGTGGATATCGCTGATCACCTTATTGCCCATATAGCGGGCGAGGCGCTGTACGCTCTCCCCTATCACGGCGGAGCGGAGATGGCCGACATGGAGCGGTTTCGCCACATTTGCGCCGCCGAAATCCACGATAATGGTTTCCGGGTATTTTGCCGGGGTAAGGCCGAACTTCGCGTCCGCCCCCAGCTGCTGCACGTAGCCGGAAAGCCACATGGGGCTCAGGGTAATGTTGATAAACCCGGGCATAACAGCGTTAATATCAGAAAACATTCCGCTGTTTTTCGCGTTCTCCACAACCGCCTGCGCGATATCGATGGGCTTCTTATGGTATGCCTTCGCGCAGGCCATGGCCCCGTTGCACTGGTATTCGCACAGATCCGGGCGGTTGGACCGCGTTACCATCGCGTATTTTTCATCGAATCCTGCCGCGGCAAACGCAGGCTTCAGTTCTTCTGCAATCAATTCAGGTATTTTTTTCATCTGTACTCCTTTAAGGCTGCCTTTACATCCTTTCGAAGCTGTGCCCAGGCATCCTCATGCTCCACATAGTACTTCGGGCAGAGTTTGCCGTTCACATCGTAATGCCGTATGACATTCTTCTCCTTCAGCCCGCATTCGCTGCATATCCAGGCAGTCAGCCTGATAAGACTTTCATAGGTCTCCTGCGAGAACTCCCCGTCCTCCCCGGGATGGCAGCATTCGATGGCCACCGTGTCGGAATTCCGGTCGTTGGACGCGTAGGCTTTCTCATCCATCGGGATAATCTGCACGATCTCGCCGTCCAGCCCTATGATAAAATGGCAGCTGGCATATGTTTTTGCCGTGCCGTCCTGGTTCTCCAGCCCCTCAAAATACCCGCGGTTCTGCGCCGCGGTTGTGCCCGGGTTCGCCACATAGTGGATCACGACGTCATTTACAGTCTCCATCTTCTTTCCGGAACGGGCGTACTTCCCCACGGGCAGAAACTGCTGGTCTATCCACTCCGGCGCGACGAGCGCGCTGAGGTCCACATATTTCCTGCGGGAGGGGAACGATCCGCTCCTGTATACGGCAAGCCCGTACCCGAGCCCGAAGGAGACAGCCATCAGGAGCATGGTAATCAGGATCCTGCGGAAGATCCTTCCCCTCACCCGTCTCCTCATCGCGGCATCGGACCCGCGGCTCCTGGGCCGCGGACGGTTTTCGTTCTGGTCCTGGTGATTTCTGTTCAATGTTCTCCTCCAACCGAAAGGAGGGGGACTGCCGCTTGTGCACTATCATGCATTCCGCAGCACTCCCCCTGCTCTCACAGTGGTTTTTCAGATTGAATTATGCTCTGGACAGATATTCTCCGGTGCGGGTATCGATCTTAACCTTGTCGCCGATGTTGACAAACAGCGGGACGGAGATCTGAGCGCCCGTCTCAACGGTTGCCGGCTTGGTGGCTCCGGTAGCGGTATCGCCCTTGAAGCCCGGCTCGGTATCTGTAATCTCAAGTTCAACAAAGAGCGGAGCCTCGATGGAGAAAATCTTGCCGTTGTAGGAAAGGACCTTGACAGACTCGTTCTCCTTCACGAATTTCATGGCATCCCCCGCCATATCCTCGCTGAGGGTAATCTGCTCATAAGTATTGGTATCCATGAAGTTGAAAAGGTCGCCGTCCTTATAGAGGAACTGCATCTCAACCTTGTCAATTCTCGCGGCCGGGAATTTCTCGGTCGGGCGGAATGTTCTCTCCACTACGCCGCCATTGATAACGTCTTTAATCTTTGTTCTGACGAAAGCAGCACCCTTGCCCGGCTTAACATGCTGGAACTCCATGATCTGATAGACGACACCGTCGATCTCCAAAGTAATACCGTTTCTGAAATCACCTGCTGATACCATAAAATTAAATCCTCCTTAGATTCGTGCTGCCACACTTAGATCTTTTATATTCTATACGATTACCCTGTCTTTTTCAACCTTTTCTTTCCCGTTTCCTTCTTCCGGATAAGTCCCTTCCGCACGTACGCGCGCAGGAACGGCGCCTCCAGACGGCGCTTCAGCACAATCTGGATCTCCTCCCTGGGATTGATGGGGCGGACAAGTATGGACCGTATACCTGCCCAGTTGGCGCACCAGATATCCGTGAACAGCTGGTCGCCCACCAGCAGGGTGTTGGACCGCTTCGTCCCCATCATGTCCATAGCCTTCCGGCACGCGGAGGGAAGGGGCTTGCAGGCCTTCCAGGTATACTGTGAACCGACTTCATCCGCGAGCTTTTTCACGCGCTCCTTCCGGTTGTTGGACACCAGGCATGTGGTAAATCCGATCTCCTTCAGATCCCGGAACAGTCGCCGTACTTTCTCGTCGGCTGGCGCCCCGTGTTCGGTCAGGGTGTTGTCGATATCGAAGATCAGGCCCCGGTACCCGGCGCGGTACAGCAGCCGGTAAGGAATGGTGTAGGCGCTGTTCACAAACTTCCACGGAAAAAACATATCAAGTTTCATCGCTTCTGCTCTCCAGGATTTTCCCAAGCTCCTCCATGAATGTGTGGACATCTTTAAACTGGCGGTACACCGAGGCGAAACGTACATAGGCGACTTCATCGATATCCTTCAGCTTGGACATCACCATCTCCCCGATAAAGGAAGTGGAAACTTCCCTCTCCTCCCTGCTGAGAATCTCATTCTCCACCTCATTGATCAGGTGGTCTATCTGCTGCGGGGAGACGGGCCTCTTGTGGCAGGACCTGAGAATACCGTCCTCCAGCTTGGCCCGGTTGTACAGTTCCCGGGTATTATCCTTTTTGATAACCATGAACGGGATGGTCTCCAGCTTCTCATAGGTGGTAAACCGCCTTCCGCAGCGGTCACACTGCCTTCTCCTGCGGATGCTGTTGTCTTCCGCCGGCCTGGAATCAATCACTTTGGTATCAGACGCGTTGCAATAAGGACAGTTCAATCGGCACCTCCTTTACGCGCACAGTTCGGCGATACATCTCGCAAAAATCTGCGCCGCCTTCACCAGTTCATCGATAACGGCAAACTCGTCGGCCCCGTGCATGCGGTAATCCATCCCCGGGAAACCGGTCCCGAACGCGACGCCGTTTTTGAGGTTATGCACATAAGTGCCGCCGCCCGTGGATTTGCATCCTCCGGGAAGCCCGGTCACTTCCTCGTAATTCCTGTTCAGCGTCCGGATAAAATCAGAATCTCCGTCCACGACATGCGGCGGTGTCATGGAAGTGTTGAGCAGCTCCAGGCGGTGTTTTCCGATCTTTTTCTTCAGGACCTTCAGCACATTCTCTTCGTTCCCGACCGCGGGGATACGCGCGTCAAATCCCGCGTTCAGCTCGGTCCCCGTCATGTGGAACAGGGAAAAAGCCACTGTCATGGCGCCTGAAATCTCATCCTCCATGGAGACGCCGGCGCTTCTGCCCTCCGTGTCATCCCAGGGGAAGAGCTTTTCCAGATGCTTCAGGGCCCGGACATTCTCCGCGTCGGCAAAGGGAAGTATGGAAAGCAGCCTCATGAGCGCCGTAAGAGCGTTCTTCCCCTCCGCCGGGGTGGAGGCGTGGGCCGTCTCGCCGAAGGCTTCCACGCGGAGCTCATCATTCCGCCCCCCGACCGTGAATCTCACGCCTGTCTCCGCAGTGATCTTTTCTCCGGCTGCCCGGACGTCGTCATCGTTAAAGCCTTCTATCACACACTCGGCCCTGTCCGGAACCACGTTGTAGCGGATGCCCGCATCCACGGAAATAATCCTGGGAAGTTCCTCAGATTCCCGGAAGGTTCCGCTGATCTCTCCCGCCAGCCTTCCCTTTTCCACATTGGTGACCGGGAAATGGGCGTCCGGGGAAAATGTCATCGGCGCCTCGGGCTCTTCATGATAATAATGCAGGATATCGGTGCTGCCGCTCTCCTCATCCGTACCGAGGATCAGCCGGCAGTTTTTACTGACGGGTATTCCCAGGTCTTTTATGGCGCGCATGGCGTAAAGCGCGGCGATGGCGGGTCCCTTGTCGTCGGCGGTTCCGCGCCCGTAGATCCGGCCGTCCTTCACCACCGGGACAAAGGGCTTCGTCACCGTCCACCCTTCTCCCGCAGGCACCACGTCCAGATGGGCCAGGATATCCAGCTGGGGTTCCTTATCATTCAGGTCTATCGTTCCCACGAAATTGTCATAATTCCGGACGGAAAAGCCGTAGCGTTCCCCCATATCAGACGCCATCCGGAGAGCCTGTGCCGTTCCTCTCCCAAAAGGCATACGGTCGCTGTAGGGCATCCGCTCGCTGTTGATGCGGCAGAGCTCAATAATATCACTGACCATCTCATCCTTGTGTTTTTTCAGGTATTCATCGATCTTTTCGCGATAATCCATGTTCCGCCTCCTCATCATCAATTTGTGCCGAATTCATCCAGAATCAGCTTCGGGTTTCTCTCCTTCACCATTCCGACGCTCCACTCATGGACAAACAGGAGCAGCGGGTTTCCCCGCAGATCCCGGATGCGCTTCATGTCGGAAGTTCCCTGGATAGATTCCGGATCCACCTCGTTCCAGTTCCGTATCCAGCGGATATGCTCATAGGGCAGCTGATCCAGCGCCACCTCCACGTTGTATTCATTCTTCAGCCGGAAAGTAAGCACTTCAAACTGCAGGACGCCGACCGCGCCGACGATGATTTCCTCCATGCCGGAATTCATCTCCTGGAAAATCTGGATCGCGCCCTCCTGGGCTATCTGCTCAATTCCCTTCACAAACTGCTTGCGCTTCATGGTGTCGATCTGGCGCACCCTGGCGAAATGCTCCGGCGCGAAGGTGGGGATCCCCTCAAAGGTCACGGTCTTATCCGACTCGCAGAGGGTATCGCCGATGGAGAAAATGCCGGGATCAAAAATGCCGATAATGTCGCCCGCGTAGGCCTCCTCCACAATCTTGCGCTCGTCGGCCATCATCTGCTGGGGCTGCGTCAGGCGCACCTTCCGGCCGCCCTGGACGTGGTTGACCTCCATCCCCGCTGTGAACTTCCCGGAAACAATGCGCATGAAAGCGACGCGGTCACGGTGGGCCTTATTCATGTTGGCCTGGATTTTAAACACAAATCCCGTAAAACTCTCATCAAAGGGATCCACCGTCCCCTCTTTCGTATTCCTCGGCAGGGGGTGTGTGGTCATATGCAGGAAATGCTCCAGGAAGGTCTGCACACCGAAATTGGTCAGCGCGGAACCGAAAAAGACAGGCGTCAGGTTTCCGGCGCTCACCTGTTCCTGGTCAAACTCCGAACCGGCGCCGTCCAGAAGCTCCAGGTCATCGTGCAGGTGCTCAAAGTTGGTGAAGCCGATGGCCTCCTCCAGCTCCGGATCGTCCAGGTCATAGTCCTTTTCCGAGACTGCCTTCTGGCCGCTCATATTTGCCCTGAACGTCTCAATCTTCCGGGTTTCCCGGTCATAGACGCCCTTGAAATTCTTTCCGCAGCCGATGGGCCAGTTGACGGGGCAGGTGTGGATTCCAAGAACGGTTTCTATCTCGTCGAGAAGCTCGAAGGGATCCCTCGTTTCGCGGTCCATCTTGTTGACAAATGTAAAAATAGGAATATGGCGCAGCACACAGACCTTGAACAGCTTGATGGTCTGCGCCTCCACGCCCTTGGATCCGTCGATCACCATGACCGCGGAATCGGCCGCCATCAGTGTCCGGTAGGTATCCTCGGAAAAATCCTGGTGCCCCGGGGTGTCCAGGATATTGATGCAGTAGCCTTCATAATTAAACTGCAGCACAGACGAGGTGACCGAAATACCTCTCTTTTTCTCGATCTCCATCCAGTCGGACACCGCGTGCTTCGTCGCTTTCCTTCCCTTGACCGTACCCGCCAGGTTGATGGCTCCGCCGTACAGCAGGAACTTCTCCGTCAGCGTCGTCTTGCCGGCGTCAGGGTGGGAAATGATCGCGAATGTGCGTCTTTTGCCTATTTCTTCGTGTAAACTGCTCAAGAAAACCTCCTTCTTGGCCCTTTCCGGGACCGGGAACCTGTCCCTTCGGATTTCCCCGGAAGAGCTAGGAATATTTTATTCCAGCCACTCCTTCAAGTCAACTGATTCTTGCCTTTAACCACAGGATCTTGTATACTCGGATAAGAAAAAACACAAATAGAAGGAGTGTTTCCATGATACTTGCCGTTGATATTGCAAACCTGACTATCTCCATCGGATGTATCGATGATACCAGGACATATTTCTGGGAACGCATAACGACGGTTATCGGCAAACCAAACCTGGAATATGCCATTTCTCTCAAAACCATACTTGATATTTACGGGATCTCCCCCTCGGATATTGAGGGCGCTATCATTTCCTCCGTTGTCCCTCCCCTGAACCGCACACTGTCCGAAGCGATCCGGAAGATCACGGGGATCCGTCCGCGTTTTGTCGGCTCCGGCATCAAAACCGGGCTGAATATCCGCATGGACAACCCCAGGAGCGTGGGCAGCGATATGATCGTCAACGCCGTGGGCGCGCTGCGCGAGCATAAGCCTCCCATTATCATCGTGGATACCGGGACGGCAACCACCATCTCCGTCATTGACAAAGACTGCAACTATATCGGGGGGTGCATTCTCCCGGGCCTCCGCCTGTCCCTGGACGCTCTCTGCTCCGGCACCGCCCAGCTTCCCAAGATCAGCCTGGAGGCGCCGAAGCATATCATCGGCAAAAATACCGAGGACAGCATGCGCAGCGGCGTGATCTGCGGTCACGCGGACATGATCAACGGCCTGATTACACGGATAGAGCAGGAACTCGGATGCGAACCGGCCATCATCGCCACCGGCGGCATCGTCCAGCTCCTGCTCCCGTATATGAACCATCCTATCGTCTATGACGGAACACTTCTTCTGAAAGGCCTTCTGGAACTGTACCGGAAAAACACCCCGGCAGTCAGCTGAGGGAAATCTCCTCCAGAATGCGCTTAATCTTTCCCGTATCGAGACTCAGTCCGAAGCCGAAGGGGTTGACCACAATCCCGTCGGCTTTTTCTGCGAGCTTTTGCAGTTCCTTAAAGGGCACCTCCGCGGCCTCATACACATGCTTTTTATCGAACCTGAAGAACTCGTTCGGGTCCGTAAATACCGCGAAATACTTTCCGCCTGCTTTGTTTGTCACCATCGGGTTTGACCCGTTTTCCGCGTTCACCGGCACAAGGAAAACCGCTTTTCCCAGCGCGGTGCTGAAGAACTTCTGCTCCCGCGGCGTCGCGCGGTTCCTGGAGATATCCTGGTAAAACCGGTTTGCGTCCCGGACCAGCACCGGATTCATGGTTTTCAGCGCTTTTTCATCCGGTCTCTCAATCAGGTTGAACAGGGACATGGTGAAGCTGTGTTCCTGACCGCGGTCAATCCTGACCGCTTCTATCCCGCTGCGGAACAGGTCGTGGAAAAATCCCAGCCTCTGCTTTACGGGAATCTCCATCTCCCGGACCTCCAGCCCGAAATCGCGGAGATTTCTCACGTTCTCCTCCGCAAAGGAATGGCCTGTGAAAATCCACGCGGCCGGGAGGCCGTCCTCCTCATCAAGGTAAAAATTGTTCGTCACCCGGACGAGAATGGTATACATTTCTTCTTCCGTCCGGATCAGTTCGCAGATGCGGGAAACTGTCTCCCTGCTCACTTCTTCGCCGCTCTCCATGAGAAGCTTTCTGAGTTCCTTCATACTTTTCCTCCTGACTCAAAAAAGGACCACACCGCCATGGCAGCGTGGTCCCGGAATGATATCTTATTACCTTTTGTTCTTAAGAAAGCTGGGGATGCTGATCTGGGTCTGTGTCTGGGTGGGCTGGAACGGCTGTGACGGAGCCTGCGGAAGCGGCTTCACCACTTCCTTCTTCTCAGCCGCCTGGGCTGCACCGGGGACAAAGGCTGATTCCGGCTTATAGGTCTGCACGGGCTGTGCCGCAGCGGGCTTCGGCCTCTGCGGGGCCGGTGTGCTCTGGGCAAATGTTCCCGCCGGTCTCTGTGCGATGCTGCTGCCCGCGTGATCGTCGAGTCCTGTCGCGATAACCGTGATCGTGCACTCATCCTGGGCGTTCTCGTCATACATCGCGCCGAAGATGATGTTGGCGTCATCGCCGGAAAGCTCCTGGACGTATGTCGCGGCTTCATTCGCCTCGATAAGGCTGATGTCGCCGGAGATATTGATGATGACGTGGCTTGCGCCGTCGATAGTGGTCTCCAGGAGCGGGCTGGAAACGGCCTGCTTTACAGCCTCCACAGCCTTGTCGTCGCCCTTCGCGTGTCCGATACCGATATGGGCGATTCCCTTATCGATCATGACAGTCTGTACATCAGCGAAATCCAGGTTGATAAGGCCGGGGACATTGATCAGGTCGGTGATCCCCTGTACTGCCTGCTGGAGCACCTCATCCGCCTTGCGGAGAGCGTCCGGCATGGTTGTCCTGCGGTCAACTATTTCAAGAAGTTTGTCGTTGGGGATGACGATCAGGGTATCTACGCTGGCTTTCAGCTTCTCGATACCGTTCAGCGCGTTGTTCATGCGCTGCTTGGCCTCAAAACGGAAAGGCTTGGTCACGACGCCTACGGTAAGGATTCCCATATCCTTGGCAATCCTTGCCACGACGGGAGCCGCGCCGGTGCCGGTGCCGCCGCCCATACCGCAGGTGACAAACACCATATCCGCGCCCTTTAAGGCTGTCTGGATATCATCCTGGCTCTCCTCCGCCGCTTTCTGGCCAACCTCGGGCTGCGCGCCTGCGCCCAGTCCCTTTGTCAGCTTCTCGCCAATCTGCATCTGTGTGGAAGCCCTGCACATGGACAGCGCCTGTTTATCCGTGTTTACGCCGATAAATTCCACACCGGCAATATTCTCGTCAATCATTCTGTTAACTGCATTGTTTCCGGCCCCGCCGATGCCGACAACAATGATCCTTGCCGAGTTTTCTGACTCGCTCATCTTAACCTCTAACAAAATGCTTCCTCCTCTTTACGACAACTATAATCCTCAGTTTCGCGGAACCGAAGGTTCCCGGAGCGATTCCGCTCCTCCGAAAACTGGCGTACTCAAATACAAAGTTCCCCCGCCGGGGGGCACAGCTATTAAATACTATATTTTATTTCCCCGAAAAAATCAATACTATTTATTCTCAAATCTGTACATCGGATTATTATTGGATCCGTCATAGCTGTCGAGATAGAGTGTACCGGAAAGGTCCGGGTAGTCTGCCAGGATATCCTTCAGCTCCATGAGTTTTCCGCTCATATTGTCGCTGGAGCCCAGCCGCACGGTCAGCGTCCCGATATACAGCGTGGCCTCCTTGCTCTCGTTGAAGCTTATCCGGTCCGTCTTTATGTCACTGGTCTCCAGGACCTGCGTGAGAATCAGGATCTCGCCGAAAACCTCCGGGTCGTCCACCGGCAGCGCCTGGTTCAGGACAATATGTCCGAAACTCATGCCCGTCACCAGCGGAACATCCTCTATGGTCTCCTGGGTGCTCTCCACAACCATTCCGTCTTTGTCGAAATACATGTTGCTTCCCATGTAGCTGACATAGCCCACCAGGCTTTTCTCGTAGACGATCAGCTCCACGCGGACCGGGTCATGGAAAGCGATGCGGTAATCCTCCACAAAGGGGATGCTCTTGTGGGGGCGGAACCTGAACTGCAGATAGGTCAGCAGCGCGGACCTGCCGGGCACATCGCCGAAAACCCTCTCTTCCAGCTCCTCCGCCCGGTAATGGCGGTTTCCGCTGACCGTCACCTCATGGATCGGCACCGCTGCTATCAGGAGAAGGAAGAGCAGTATGCCGGCGGCAATGGCTGCGGGAAGCGCTTTCTTCCGGTGCAGAAACACATAGTGCCTGACCTTTTCCCCCGTATCCTGTTCAGCCCGGAACGCGGGAGTTCTCTCTTCATTATACATTCTTCTCTTCCTGTTTTATCTGGTTTGATACGCTGAGGGCGATTCCCATCTCCGCCATCAGGAGCATGACCGATGTCCCGCCGTAGCTGATAAAGGGAAGCGTAACGCCGGTATTCGGGATGACATTTGTCACAACGGCAATATTCAGGATGACCTGGATTGCGATATGGGCCATGATTCCGACCACCAGCATGGACCCGAACAGGTCGGGGGCATTTTCCGCGATAACACCAAACCGGTAAATCATGAACATGAACATCAGGATCAGGCATACGGCGCCGAACAGTCCCAGCTCCTCGCAGATGATGGAGAAGATCATGTCGTTCTGCGCCTCGGGGACAAATCCCAGCTTCTGCAGGCTCTGCCCCAGGCCTTTTCCGAAAAAGCCTCCGGATCCGATGGCGTAAAGCCCCTGGAGCACCTGGTACCCGCCGGAGCGGGAATACTTGACCGGGTTTCTCCACACGTTGATCCTCGCCAGCTGGTAATCCTGCAGTATCTTCATCTTGACCAGCAGGTCCCCGATATACGGCGCCAGTATCAGGACGCCCACCAGGAAGCCTAACAGGACAAAGAACGGCCATTTTTTCTTCACGGCCACGAAAAGCATGACATAGACAATACCGCAGATAATAATGCCGGAACTCAGGTTGTTGAGGGTGACGCCCAGGGCCAGCGGGATGCAGAGAAGGATGATGGTCCTGACGCGGCGGAGTTCATTGATTTTTACGCCGAGCTTTGAGATGATCACTGCGATCAGCAGTATCAGCGCGATCTTGATAAACTCCGTGGGCTGGAACTGTACCGGTCCCAGCCTGAGCCACCTCTTTTTTCCGTGGGAGGCAACCCCCATCGGCGTGAAGGCCGTCAGTCCCAGCAGGACATAGGAAACAAGGTAGGCAGGCACCGCGTATTTGGCAAACCGGTGGTAATCCAGCTTGGAGATTATCAGCATGGCAACAAAACTGACCAGTTCGAAGACAGCCTGTTTTTCCACAAAATAGGAGGATTTGCCGTAATCCAGCTGCGCCTTGTAGGAGCTCGCGCTGTAAATCATGACGAGCCCGAACACGCACAGGAAGATGATGCTGACCAGAAGCTCCAGGTCATAAAACCGGTGCCTTCCCTCTTTTTTTGCTTTGACTCTTCCAGCCATGAACCCTTACCTCAGATTTCTCACAAACTCCT